>NZ_JAQRFO010000109.1:0-1494 GCF_028598775.1 Xenorhabdus aichiensis | reverse complement strand
GGCTGGTATTGGTGGGCTGGTTACAAATCAAAAGTAGAGCCGCCATGTGCATACAATCCACAAATTGATAGCGCAGAAATGCAGAACTGGTGTGCAGAAAATGCAACTCATGAGGGGTTATAACGGAGGTTAGGAATGGATAAGCAAGCATTCCTGCTACGGAATGTGCGAATACTCGATAACCTGAAAGCTGTACTCGACCAACTCCCACTCAACGACGAATTTCCCATTCAAATCACTATCTCAGACTCAAGCCGAACCCTACCGCAGAACGACAAGTTCCATGCGTTATGTGGTGACGTCTCTAAACAGGGTATTGAGTGGTCTGGTGATACATGGAGTACACAGGAATGGAAATGTATTTTCGTCTCCGGTCATGCAAAAGCGACCGGGAAAGAGGGACAGATAATCGCAGGGCTGGAAGGTGAGCTGGTGCCACTGGCAAGAGAAAGCACCGCCAGAATGGGCATAAAGCGCATGAGCAGTTTAATTGAATATTCACAGGCATGGGCTGTATATCAGGGCGTAAAACTCACTGAGACACGATACGCGCTGAATTATTACGGTCACAGAATTTAGCTCAAGCGGAGGCAGGAACAGTGATAACTTTCAAGCACTTTCTGGATAGACCAATATGGGCGGCAGTGGCTGGATATGATTTCAATATTATTGATTGCCTGTCCGTGGCTGGGTGTAGATATTTCAGTGTACCAATGAATATATGGGATGAATTGTTGGATTTAGAAATTAGACAAATGGTCGCTGTAATCATCATAGCTCTGTCCGGTTTATTTTTTGTGTTTATTTATCCACTCATATTCTGGGTATTTGGTATCGGATTGTATTTCAATTGTAAGCGGTATATCAGGAAGTACAAAGCAGGTAAGCCGCAAATAGTCATTGATAACCTGAACAAATGGAAATCCGATTGTGACAGGAGATTTAAGAAGAAATGAAAAATCTGAGACGGAGAAAATGTGAAATCTGCCGCGAATGGTTTTACCCCAAATATGACCATGTATGGTGGTGTAGCCCGGAACATGGCGCAGAATTAGGAATGCGACGGCAAGATAAGAAATACGAAAAAGCCAGACAGAAACTAGAACGAGAACGACGACAAAAAGAAGTGGAAGCCCGCGACAAACACAAAACCAGACGCCTAGCAGTAAAACCCCGCAGTTATTGGATTCAACAAGCCCAACGAGCCGTAAACGCCTACATCAGAGAACGAGACAGAGACCTGCCGTGTGTCTCCTGTGGCACGTTTACATCGTCTCAATGGGATGCAGGTCATTACCGGACAACGATAGCAGCATCTCAACTCCGATTTGATGAACGCAATATTCATCGGCAGTGCATTGTCTGCAACCAGCACAAATCAGGGAATATCGTTCCGTACAGAGTGGAGCTAATCCGGCGTATTGGTCTGGAATCGGTTGAGGCTATCGAATCGAATCATGATCGGCATCGTTGGACGATTGAGGAATGTAAGGC
>NZ_JAQRFO010000108.1:0-1505 GCF_028598775.1 Xenorhabdus aichiensis | reverse complement strand
CTGGCGGCGTATCTGGTTACGGACGGAACGCTGTCGGATGACACCCTGATGGCGCATCTGTCCGCCCGCCTGCCGGACTACATGGTGCCAGCCAGCTTGACCCGGATTGAGACGGTGCCCCTGACCCTGAATGGCAAGCTGGATCGCCCGGCACTGCCGGCCCCGGTGTGGGTGAGCCGGGACGGTTATGTGGCGCCGTGCGATGCGCTGGAAACCCGGCTGTGTGCCGTCTGGCAGGACGTCTTGGGGCTGGAACGGGTTGGCACTGAGGATAACTTCTTCCGGATCGGGGGGGATTCGATTGTCAGTATCCGGCTGGTGTCTAAACTTCGGCAGGCGGGTTTTTCCCTACAGGTCAAATCGATTTTTGAGGCCCCGACAGTGGCGCGGCTGGCGCAGTTGCTGACCCAGGCCTCTACGGCGGTCAGGGTGATTGCCGAGCCGGGATTATTAAGCGGCGAGTTTGGTTTATTGCCGATTCAGCAGGCCTTCTTCGGCCGTAACCTGCCGTGTCCGCACCATTGGAATCAGGCATTTATGATGCAGCTTCCCGGGGGAATCCGGCACGCTGATATTGAGCAGGCTCTGATCCGGCTGGCCGGGCGGCACGATATGCTGCGTACCCGCTTTGTCAGCACGGAAGATGGCTATCGTCAGTGTTATCAGGCTGAGATGCCATTCGGGTTGCCCGTCTTACACCGCGCTGATGTCAGCGTGCTGGGTGAGGCGGCACTACATCAACAGCTGACGCAGTGGCAGGGCGGGTTTGATTATGCTGCCGTCCCTTTATGGCAGACCGGTCATCTGACCGGATATGCTGACGGCAGCGCCCGGTTATTCTTCGCCTTTCACCACCTGATTATTGACGCGGTATCCTGGCGCATCATTGCGGAAGATATGCGTTTATTACTGCAAGGCGCAACCCTGCCACCGAAGACCAGCAGCTACCGCCAGTGGGTGGCTGCAGTTCATCACTATGCGGTGCACCGTCAACAGGAAGTGCCCTACTGGCAGCGGGTGATGGCCGGAAAAGAGGCTGAACCGGCAGCCGGTGAAGTCAGTCAGCACCGGTTGGCGCTCTCTGCCGGGCTGACCGATACCCTGTTGCGGGAGGCCAATTCCGGTTACCACACGGAGATAAACGACCTACTCCTGAGTGCGCTCACTCTGGCATTGTCGGCCAGTTTTTCACGCCCGGTGAATCACATCATTCTGGAAGGGCATGGCCGGGAGCCCATCGATAATACGCTGGATGTTTCAGAAACCGTGGGGTGGTTTACCACGGTGTACCCCGTGCGCCTGGAAATGCAGGCAGGGGTGACGGAAACCATAATCCACACCAAAGAGATGCTCAGGGCGGTGCCGAATAAAGGGATAGGGTACGGGGCCTTGCATCAGGCTGGAGACTTAGCCGGTGAGTTGCCGGCGATAAGTTTCAACTATCTCGGCCAGCTGGGGGGCGACGCCGGGCAGGGCCGTCATCAAGACTGGTCACTGACCGACGA
>NZ_JAQRFO010000107.1:0-1566 GCF_028598775.1 Xenorhabdus aichiensis | reverse complement strand
ACCATTTTTAACCCTCACGGCTTTTTTGCTTTAAAATGATGAAAAAGTATACAATAAGTAATAAAAACAAATAAAATTAGATAGATAGGTAAGTTAAAGTAAGCAAATAAATTTGGGGGCATTAAAAGGGGCATAAAAGGAAAGTAAGGTTATAGACTTTGTATATTCAACAAGTTACAATGATTTTCGATTCCGAGTCCGGCACCAATTTTAAAACTCGTTTGTTGAAGTGATATCAATAACTTAACAGGTGAGTCAGAAATAAGTGCTGTTAAGCAAATGTTAATGAATATAATCTATTACTTTGCGTAAGTTAATAAACTAAGAACAGCCACTCTATACGAAGTCAGGTGAACACAGTTTGTGCTCACCTTTTTACGTTGAAAGTAATGATTTCAGTAATTGATTCTGATGTCAAGTCAGGTGATGGTCAGAATTGCTCTTTGAGCACACTTCCCGGTTTCTTCGTTTTGTGTCTCCACCTCCAAACCATCCCATAATCCAGTGACACAGTCAGGGCAATCCCGCTGATATCTTGCCCTGTTTTTTTTACATCACGTTAACGGATTACACAGCAAGATCCAGATAAAACGCCAGTTCATTCGCCAGGGTTTTACCCGCGATTTCCATATCGATATCAATATACTCCATCGTGGTCGCCACACTGCGGTGTCCCAGTAAACACCTGACCAGCTGCAAATTGCGGTCGGGGGCTTTCATCAGCTCTGTCGCCAGCGTATGACGGAAGCGGTGGGGCGAGACAGCAAAACCACATTCTTTAGACAGGCGGTTAAAAAAAGAACGGAGATGTTGCTTTTCTCTGTCATGATGATACTGGTGACTGACATGGCGTCCGTGATAACGAAAACGCAGACGGGTTAAATCAAACAGCGGATCATTCTCTTTCGCGCCACAGGCTTTTGCCTGTTCAACCAGCTGCGCCAGCCGGGGTTTCAGTTGCGGGATCATCGGCACCCGCCACTCACTGTGGTTTTTACTGCCTTCCACGCGCAACTCAATGTAACTGTTGTCCAGATTAATATCCCGTAACCGCAGATGCAGCAGCTGGTTCAGGCGCATGCCCGTCAGCCGGAAGGTATCCAGTACGGTCAGCCAGTACCCCGTCGGGTATAAGGCACAGCGTCCGCCCCGCGGGGCGGTCTGTAAACGTTCTTCCTCTTCATACTGCTGCATCCGCAGGTAAATCCCGGTTATCTGAGCCTTACTCAGGGTTTTCTTTTGTTTCTTCTCTTTTTTGACTGCCGCGTCATTAAACGGATTTTTGGGGTGTGACAACAGTTTTCTTTCCATCCCGAAATTAAAAATGGCCCGCAGGTGCGCCACCTTATTGTTCCACGTATAGCCGGACTGATTTTTTTCCATCAGCAGATGACGCCGCCAGCACAGGACATCCCGGTGAGTCACGCTCTCCGGCAACCCCGTTTCCCCCAGATACCGGATAAAGACCCGCACCACCTTGCGATAACTCCATTCGGTTGCCGGCCGTAACATCCGTGAAAAAAAATACTCGTCCAGTAACGCATCCCAGCCCATTGTTTCCTCATT
>NZ_JAQRFO010000106.1:0-1584 GCF_028598775.1 Xenorhabdus aichiensis | reverse complement strand
CTACAAATAAAGAGCGCGATCAGTGTCTGCTGTACTTAACTTATATTCATGGCCTACGTGTGAGTGAGTTGACTTCATTAAAAGTCTCCGATATCGATATCGCAGGGAAAACCATTTATATAAAGCGATTAAAAAATGGATTTTCGACAACACACCCTATCTCAAAAACAGAAAAAGAGCTTATCTTAAAATGGCTTAAAATCAGAAATAACAACTCGGTATATCGTGCTTCTTTGTGGCTGTTTCCTTCACGAAAAGGAGGAAAATTATCGCGTCAGTGGGTTCATGTTTTAATGGGGCGATACGGAGAACAGGCGGGTTTATCCATTAGGTTGCACCCACACAAGTTGCGACACTCCTGCGGGTTTGAATTGGCAAATCAAGGATTAGATACCCGGCTGATTCAGGATTATTTGGGGCATCGTAATATTCGCCATACTATGCATTACACTGCCAGCAATCCAGAACGGTTTCAGAAGGCCTGGCAGCAGAATCAACAGTTGAAAATTGATGGTGGCAAATATCTTGCTCCTTGATAACTGATTAAATTTAAAGTTATTCTATGATCACACCTGCACTTTTCTGCTAAATGGGCGTATCAATCTTTTTCCGCAAACAGCATATATTGCCTGAATAGGGCGAATATTCTAACGGCACATAAATAAAAAATAGACCGGAAGATCACCATGATCTGTCCGGTTTTGTAGCTATTTTACACTAATGGTATAAATAAATTTAAGGAATAAGAAATGACATTTTTATAAAAAATAATTTTACTCCCAACTATTAATTATTTGTTTGATATTATTCTATAGAGTAATCATCAGTATTTATTTACACGAAATTTGATAATACACAGATGATATTTATTTTTATATTGTCCTAATGTCAATTAGGTACATTATTAGCAGTAAAAAATACTGATTGGAATGAATAACACGACAAAATAGCATCTATTTATTCTGTCAAATCGTTACATCAATATTACTTTAAATAGTGATGAAATTGTAATATGAAAGTTTATTGTATGATTAGTCATTATCCGGATAGTTGATTTCATCATCTTATTTGTAATGCATATCTATTTTGAATAAAAATAAATAATACCGATGTTAATTAATTTTTATTTGTAATAATTATCATTTGTAATAGTAATGATTGTTACGCATCGTTGCTGTTTAATCATCTGTAAATTTATTAATTATTTTAATGGTTAATTATACGAATTTTATTTACTTAATTAAATTATTTTTATGGTAACTATTTTATAGTGAAATATTTTACACGGAGATTAATCTGCATGTGTCATCTTCATTCTGGGTTTTCTGGATCATTTTTCATCCGGGGGCGTTCATCGGGATATCAGCGCTACGGTTGTCATAACTTGCGATCCGTTGAGTGATTTGTGATTTTGGGTTACTGAGTAGCCCGTAAAACCGGACGAAGTTCCTTTCAGGTGATCGATTTTTTTGAAAAATAATTTATAAGCTACTTCAAACCTGAGAAATGTCACCATAAGGAATGAGTGCCAAAAATTGAAAATTAAATCAATGAGAGTTTATTATTTCTATTCTAGATTATATA
>NZ_JAQRFO010000105.1:0-2021 GCF_028598775.1 Xenorhabdus aichiensis | reverse complement strand
GTTACGGCACCATTTTGCCTAGTTCCTTCACCCGAGTTCTCTCAAGCGCCTGAGTATTCTCTACCTGACCACCTGTGTCGGTTTGGGGTACGATTCACTGTTACCTGATGCTTAGAGGCTTTTCCTGGAAGCAGGGCATCAACCACTTCAGCACCGTAGTGCCTCGTTATCACGCCTCAGTGTTGACAGAAGAACGGATTTACCAATTCTTCCCACCTACACGCTTGAACCGGGACAACCGTCGCCCGGCTGGTCTAGCCTTCTCCGTCCCCCCTTCGCAGTAACACCGAGTACGGGAATATTAACCCGTTTCCCATCGACTACGCCTTTCGGCCTCGCCTTAGGGGTCGACTCACCCTGCCCCGATTAACGTTGGACAGGAACCCTTGGTCTTCCGGCGAGCGGGTTTTTCACCCGCTTTATCGTTACTTATGTCAGCATTCGCACTTCTGATACCTCCAGCATGCCTCACAGCACACCTTCGCAGGCTTACAGAACGCTCCCCTACCCAACAACACTTACGTGTCGCTGCCGCAGCTTCGGTGCATGGTTTAGCCCCGTTACATCTTCCGCGCAGGCCGACTCGACCAGTGAGCTATTACGCTTTCTTTAAATGATGGCTGCTTCTAAGCCAACATCCTGGCTGTCTGAGCCTTCCCACTTCGTTTCCCACTTAACCATGACTTGGGGACCTTAGCTGGCGGTCTGGGTTGTTTCCCTCTTCACGACGGACGTTAGCACCCGCCGTGTGTCTCCCGTGATAACATTCTTCGGTATTCGCAGTTTGCATCGGGTTGGTAAGTCGGGATGACCCCCTAGCCGAAACAGTGCTCTACCCCCGAAGATGACTTCACGAGGCGCTACCTAAATAGCTTTCGGGGAGAACCAGCTATCTCCCGGTTTGATTGGCCTTTCACCCCCAGCCACAAGTCATCCGCTAATTTTTCAACATTAGTCGGTTCGGTCCTCCAGTTAGTGTTACCCAACCTTCAACCTGCCCATGGCTAGATCACCGGGTTTCGGGTCTATACCCTGCAACTTAACGCCCAGTTAAGACTCGGTTTCCCTGCGGCTCCCCTATACGGTTAACCTTGCTACAGAATATAAGTCGCTGACCCATTATACAAAAGGTACGCAGTCACCCTGATAAATCAAGGCTCCCACTGCTTGTACGTACACGGTTTCAGGTTCTATTTCACTCCCCTCGCCGGGGTTCTTTTCGCCTTTCCCTCACGGTACTGGTTCACTATCGGTCAGTCAGGAGTATTTAGCCTTGGAGGATGGTCCCCCCATGTTCAGACAGGATACCACGTGTCCCGCCCTACTCGTCGAACTCACACCACCAGTGTCTTCAGATACGGGGCTATCACCCTTTACTGCCGGCCTTTCCAGACCGTTCTCCTGACACTGATGCTGATGTTGGTTCTGGGCTGCTCCCCGTTCGCTCGCCGCTACTGGGGGAATCTCGGTTGATTTCTTTTCCTCGGGGTACTGAGATGTTTCAGTTCCCCCGGTTCGCCTCCGGACCCTATGAATTCAGGTCAGGATAGTGCAACGGATTGCACTGGGTTTCCCCATTCGGGTATCGCCGGTTGTTGCGGTTCATATCACCTTACCGGCGCTTATCGCAGATTAGCACGCCCTTCATCGCCTCTGACTGCCTAGGCATCCACCGTGTACGCTTAGTCGCTTAACCTCACAACCCGAAGGTGTCTTCGGGTGCAAGTTTTGAGAGACTCATCAATCCTGTCCATGACAGCATTGATTGTTTCAAATTTTCAGCTTGTTCCAGATTGTTAAAGAGCAAAAATTTCACAACACACGGGCGTGTTCCCCATGGGTTCTGAAATTATTCGTATGGTGGAGCTAAGCGGGATCGAACCGCTGACCTCCTGCGTGCAAGGCAGGCGCTCTCCCAGCTGAGCTATAGCCCCATACAGTGTTATCACCGGTACGTCAGACGACTGAGCAGACCGTTTCCCCGCCCGCCGTTTCAAGGCAAATACACCGCTGCATCCGCA
>NZ_JAQRFO010000104.1:0-2025 GCF_028598775.1 Xenorhabdus aichiensis | reverse complement strand
CCGCCGGCTGGAGTTTGACGCCGGGCAGACGGACATCGCCCAGAGTTTTATGGCTATCCGCCGTTCGACCACCGCCAGCGGCAACCGCCCGACCTATGAAGCCAGCCGCAGTGAAGAAGCGAGCCATGCTGATTTAGCCTGGGCCACCATGCACGCCCTGTTTAACGAACCGATCACCGGTGACACCCCCCAACACAGAAACATCGTCGAGGTCTACTAATGAGCCGTAAAAGTAAAAAACGCCAGCCGGTGAAAACCCCTGCCCAGTCAATGGAAGCCTTCACCTTTGGCGACCCGATCCCGGTACTGGACAAGCGCGAGGTGTTTGATTATCTGGAGTGTGCCCTGGTTGATAACTGGTACGAGCCGCCGATCAGTTTTAACGGACTGGCGCGGTCGTTCCGGGCAGCCCCGCACCACAGCAGTGCGGTGTATGTGAAACGCAATATTCTGACCAGCACCTTTGTTTCCCATCGGTTACTGAGCCGGCAGACGTTCGATTCGTGGGCGTTGGATTTTATGCTGTTCGGCAATGCTTATCTGGAGTTACGCAAAAACCGCCTTGGCCAACCCTTAAGCCTGCATCATTGCCCGGCCAAATTCACCCGGCGCGGGGAAGATTTGGACACCTACTGGTTTGTGCGTTATGGCTATCAGAGCCAGCCGTATGCGTTCGAGACGGGGCAGGTGTTTCACCTGATTGAACCCGACATTAACCAGGAGTTGTACGGTTTGCCCGAATATCTGGCGGCGTTGCCCTCAGCCCTGCTGAATGAATCGGCCACGCTGTTTCGGCGCAAGTATTACCTGAACGGTAGCCATGCGGGTTATATCCTGTATATCAGTGATGCCTCACAAAATATTTCCGATGTGAACAATATCCGGGATGCGCTAAAGAACAGCAAAGGCCCCGGCAACTTCCGCAACCTGTTTCTGTATGCGCCGGGCGGTAAGAAAGACGGTATCCAGACCATCCCGCTTTCCGAGGCGGCGGCCAAGGATGAGTTTTTAAATATCAAGAACGTCAGCCGTGACGATATGCTGGCCGCGCACCGCGTTCCGCCGCAGATGATGGGGATTATTCCGCAGAATACCGGTGGCTTTGGCGATGTGGAGAAAGCGGCCAAGGTCTTTGTGCGCAATGAGCTGATGCCGCTGCAAAGCAAGATGAAGCAACTCAATGACTGGCTAGGGGAAGAGGTGATCCGGTTTGAGCGCTATTCATTGGAGGATGAAGAGTAACTGACACGACGGATTGAGCGCCGCCTGCGGGCGGTCTTTTTTTTGCCTGAATAAAATATAGTTTCATGGGTAATGATTGTATGATGAAATTTGAGGTCGGCACGGCCATCAAACACCACCGCGCGCAGTCATGACCCCGCCACGCCTGCTCACTAAATGCAGTGCTTTTTATGCACCTGCAAGGGATCGTCGGAGAGGCGCGAATACTGGTGCTTTGCGGGGGATGAGATCCTTGTTTGATCTTGCGGATTGGTGCGGGGAATGCGTGAATTTATGCAGGCTAGTAATTTAAGTCTTATCAGATTTTTTTGTAGGAAAATACAAAGTTAAATCCCGCCGAAACGGGATTTAAAAATAAAACTAAGCCATCTTGTTACGATATGCAAACATTGAGACAACGTTCTCTGAACATATTTCCTGATTCGAACAGGTGAGTAAATCATCATTAGCCAATTCAATCAGCATGGCTGGTGTAATACTCAAGCTCTGAGCTAAGGAACGAATATCAATGTTAAGATCATCTAGCAGTACTTTGATTGCCCTATGGAAAAGCTCTGGTTTTTCATGCTGAATCAGATAATCTTCTTTTTCATCTATTGCTTCACCTTTGCGTTTTAATCCTAAAAAGGCGGTTTTATATTGCGCGTCACTTAACAGTGATAACTGATGTGCCCGATAAATAATAGCCGCCTTACTTACCTTCCACATCAACTTAAAATTACTTAGTCCCCGCCAGTCAATTCGTCCACCTATGGGGCGAGGAAAATATTTAGCCATCGCCGT
>NZ_JAQRFO010000103.1:0-2242 GCF_028598775.1 Xenorhabdus aichiensis | reverse complement strand
ACCCAGCTCCATACTCCTATTCCTTTATTTATTAACAATATTTCTATCTAACAATAGCCCATTAATTATGTTTTATATTTGCGTTTCCTTATATTTCTTCGTCATTTTTCTTTTCTCCATTGCAATATCATTAGATAAAAAAATAAGTATCTACCTATATTTAAAAGCAAAGATCATTTACTTTTTTAGTTATTTTCATTCTCGTCATTAATAAGATGCTTATCTAACAGCAACAACATTTTAATTGATAGATTATCAACCTTATAAGCAAGCATTGGCTTGCTACTAACAAACATTTTCCTTTCATAATCCTTCCGTCCCCACCTAAATAACCTGATCCCTTTTGCAGTGAACAATTTATCTAATAGTGAAGCTTTTTCTAAACCACCCCCTTTTTTTTCTACAGGTAAATGTATAATCTGTTTGGCTTCATCAAATTTAGTAAGAACGGCAAAGCCAAAATAAACACCAACCCCAAAATCTACAGCATCATAGGCTATCTCCCCAATACCCTCATCCGCACCTAAAGCTAAAAAACCCTGTTCCATCATGTGCTTGACAGGATTTAATGGGTCAATTTTACCATCTGTGACTTCATACAAAACATTGGTAACTCCTTCTGCTAAATTGCTACTTCCTGTAGCCACCCCTAGAAGCCCCATCGTTTTAAGCTCTTTACTCCTTATCGCTCTACCTGTATTAAACGTTATCCATCCCAGCCAAGTCTGTACAGCACCACCGACAACAGTTAACGACTTTTTACCATAAAACACATACCCTTTCCCTGAGTATTCTTGAGTATTCTTGAGTATTCAAGTAAGATTGTTTATCTTTTTTTCGTAATTGTTCATAACCATATCTTTCCGATTCAAATTCCAATTGTATTTCATCTACATATTGTGAAGCCTGTGTCCAATATTCACCGCCTCTTCCTTGCTCATAATTATATAAGGCCGCTTGAAAATCATTTTTTATCAACCTAACAACCTGGCTAATTTCATATTTGTAGCCATTTTTAAATTCAATATCATCCAACAAATAATCGGATGAATATTGAGAAAGCTTAATTAATTCATTAGCATAAAAATTAAACTTTATCTCTAACGGTGATGACATTAGTATACCCTCTCATCCCATATACTATAAGAGCTAGTTCCGGCAGTCACATGTTCCCACGTAATGGATTTAAATTTAATGGATAGCGATTCTTCTGGTTGAGCGTCATTATGTGTTATAGAGTTTGGTCAAAAGAAATTTAAATTAACCAAAGATGCTTAGGTTAATTTAAATTTATAATATAATTCAATCCCGCCATTCATCGAAGTTCGATAAAAGAAAAACTCACATGTTAATATTTCATTTGATGTTAACGCTTGTGATAATAAAGGAGAAGATTTATCGATAGGTTTACGTATGTCTATAGGTTGAAAATTCACATTTTGATGCATTGATAAATTAGAGGATAATTCATTAACTAGTATTTCATCTTCATGCCCTTTTTGAAATTTATTACCTATAGACTCTATAGTAGAACATCCGCTAGAGATTAAACCCTGTTTATTTCCTTGCATCTTAAGATAAATAATATTCGCCATCAGTACATCATTATCGTTGGATGGAGCTGTGGCGGGATTGCCTACGAATTGATTACGATCCGAATATCGATGTTCTGGTGGTGAAATCAAAATCACCAAGATCGGAGGAGTCGCTGGTTAGTTCGACGGCCGAACTTATCCGCGGGGTGGTGTCTGAAACGTTGAAATATTCAACGAAGCCATCCGACATGGTAGTAGATCCGGAGTGGTTTCTGGAACTGACCAGACAAACGTTTAAACGTCGCTTTATTGCGACTGGAGGGGCGTTGAAAGATGTTCTGAAGCTGGATCAGGAGACTAACGAAGATTTGATTTTAGCGTATGATATGGCCGACGGCTCAGATGATGGTTCACGGCTGACGTTTGGCAAGGAGATAGGCGATCGCCGTTATCGCCGTTTGCCGGAGAAAGACGGCAAAAAACGGGGAACATAGTTATTTGTCGAGATAACTATCTGTAACGGCTCGCATTTGTGTTGGTTAGAATCGTACTCCTAAAAGAGAATCTCTGATTCTAATCCCCGTGAGCCTATCTGGTACAGTAATTCTAAATTCTTCTCCAATAGCCGATTGAATTGTTGCGCTAACTATTTTTCGCTCTGAAAAATAAATTGTAAGGACAGCGCCTATATTTGATCTAAGAAGTTG
>NZ_JAQRFO010000102.1:0-2267 GCF_028598775.1 Xenorhabdus aichiensis | reverse complement strand
ATAGCGACTCACAAAGAGTATGATAAATTAACAAAGAAGTATCGGGAGACAAAAGAATGATAAGAGAACCTACCAAAGCAATTCAAGCAACTACAGACTTGATCGCTGCTGTTCCCTTCTTAGGGAATAGCTCTTCTGAAAATGATTATAGAGATGCACTGGCAATGGTTGATTACTTCATCGAAAACGACGATGAGAGTCCATTGATTGATATATTGGCCGCAAAAATCACAGAGTATGAAAACAATAACGAACGTTTTGCTGAATTTAACAAAGCGGTTGAAGATATGCCTACTGGTGTGGCTGCGCTGCGTGTATTGATGGATCAACATGGCCTTTCTTACTCAGATTTGCAAGAAGAGATAGGCTCAAAATCACTTATAAGCCAGATCCTTTCGGGCAAACGTTCATTAACTATTACCCATATCAAGGCAATTTCCGAACGTTTTAATGTGAGGCCAGAGATCTTTCTTTGAGGGAAAGAAAAGCAGAACGGAACGAATACAATTCGCACTCGGGCGCACTGGCCGCTGTGACTTGCATTTACAGGAGCTTAATTTTTAGGATAGTTTCTTTCAAGTAGAGAAACTATCAAAATTTCATTAGCAGGTGACGGGGAAAATGTTAAAAACAAACGCTACAATTTATGGTTATTGATTTTCATTGCGAAAAACTGAACTCTGGCGCCTTCGCTTTGAATCCCGCTGCGCTTTCAAGAGTGATTTCTCCCTGAGATTTTATTGTCGTTTTCCCACCTACATTAAGAAAAAAATCCCCTGTAGCATGGTGAAATACATCACCGGCTTCATTCATCCCTATGCACGAACCACTTGCCATGTTAGTAATAGATATACCACCACCCGCGGTATGAATAACGAATAAATTATTGCGTTTATACACGAAATCTTTTGTGGGAGATAAAGTGGGTAGGGGAGGGGCAGCCTCAACGGTTCTGTCGCATTAACGACGGCAAATTAGCAAAAATTGCGGTGATTATTTTTTAGGCGAGCAGCAGATAGAAGTATTCCGCGGGAGAAATCGAGATCCCGTACTGTTGCACATACTGACCTTTGCTGAGCATGCAAAGCAATTCTATGCCTGCCAGCAGGGTCTGTGCCCGCCGAAAATTTTTGAACCCCAGCATCAGGCGGATACGCCGTTTAATCCGCCGATGATCCTGCTCTATCAGGTTATTCAGGTATTTGCTTTGCCGAATTTTGATACGATTTTTCTTCGGCTTGCCCGCATTGAGGCCAGCCAGCGCCGCTTTGTTGACCCCGCTTTTATCGAGGCTCACGACCTCCGGTCGTCCGTGTTGACGAATGCCCTTGTTGAAAAAGCGACGGGCGGCATCGGCATCCCGGTTGGCGGTCAACAGGAAGTCTACCGTATTGCCGGCCGAATCCACCGCCCGGTAAAGATAGCGCCACTGGCCTTTAATTTTGATATAGGTTTCATCCATTCGCCAGCGGCCGCCAACCGCAAGCATGCGGCGTCGGTAACGTTTGACAATCAGTGGAACCAGTCGATGAACCCAGCGGGAGATGGTAGCGTGGTCAACCTCAATCCCTCGCTCCGCCCTCATTTCCTCGAGATTGCGCAGGCTCAGGGCGTAGGCCAGATACCCACGAACACATTGGGCCATGATATCGACCGGATAATGGAGGCGTTTAAACGCGTTTCGGATCAGGGACATCGTTCTGGACTCGCTCAAAAACAGGGGAGCTTACCTGATGACCGCTTAATGCGACAGAACCGCTTTTATTCTGTCTCGTACTTGACCATCGCGAGTTGTGTCGTGAAGACGCTCAAGTTTGATTTTTTGTTCTGATGTAATAAATATTTTCATAGTGAGGATAATGATCTCCATTTCGGATAAAATCAAGCACCTTCAATGATTACGGGTATATTAATATATAGCATTGCCACAATCTATCTTTTATATTAATTTTCACAGCGTAATTTTTTCTATTTCGCAAAATAATTTTAATATCATTATTAATGTATTTTACCTATGAACAGTGAATTTAATAAATACGCAAAATCAATAGCAAATTTAAAAACTATGAAGGATATATATTAATGAACTCAAATGTCTATTTATTCCTTAATGCAGATAACACCAGATATAATGAAACATTAAAAAGCGCAGACATAGCCTACCCTCAACCTATCAGTAACGATTGGCCTGATCTTCCTATCGAGTTTCAAATAAATATTGATGATGTGATTAATTTAAATGGTTATTTATATTTTTTTAAAGGCTC
>NZ_JAQRFO010000101.1:0-2315 GCF_028598775.1 Xenorhabdus aichiensis | reverse complement strand
TTTCTTATCGTTTAAAAATAAAAATCGTGATTTTTCATGAATACAGGCCCAAATAGCCAATGGACAGACAGGTTACACGCCTGCAAATCCATTTTTAGCCAGACATCATGATGGTGTTAGAAATTTTCCAGCCCGCTGTTGAACCTGAGATTCATTGGCGGGAGAAAACAAATAGTCCATTTTGTCATTGACGGCTAGCTTATATTCCACATTCATTAGGATGTCAGGGTCATCTCTGGAAATATGGTAATAAGAAATCCATCCCTTTTGCTGGTTTTCATACTCAAAATAGAGTGTCAGTATTTTGTTACCTCCAATATGACCTGCAAAATCAGATAAGTAGGAATACTCGTCTGAATACACCACCTGCCCATTTTTGACAAAAATCAGTTTGGAGAAAACATCCATCTCTTCATTGAATTTCGCACCAATTACCGTTCCAATTTTTTGACGGCTCCAGCCACTGCCAATGACATGCGGGGTGTTCCACTCAAATGGGGTGATTTTGCTGATATCCACTAAACAGTCTGTGTTTTTTGGCAGTTTTCCATTTATTCATTACTTATGAAACATTTCATTTACAACAAAGCAAACCTCTTCATTTCATTTATTTTAATATCATTAACTGCCAGCAAAAATCACTGGCAGAGGTACCTATTAATATTTAAAAATCCCCTCTTCTGAAAAAATCAATTTGCCTTTCCTTGAAATTTCCAATATTCCTTGTTGATAGATTGTGTATGTCACATCTTTATTTTTAAACTCATACCCATAGAATCTACAACCGCCAGTTTTACAATTTCTATTCAAGGTAGTTCCTTTTAATGTAATTGAGACGTTATCTTTTTTTCTTATCCCTGTATAAATTACATTATCACAACTGATATTTCCTTCAGAACAAAGCACATTAACAGTAATACTATATGTCTTTGTCTCAAATACATCCGTATAAGCTGAAAATGATATAGAGGTGTATACCAGCAACATGATACCTAAAAAGGATAAAAAGGATTTCTTTACCATCTTTCATAAACTCCTTCGTTATAGATTTTTAGTTCAGCTTTTCGTCTATTTATTACGCCTTGATTGACCTCACCTTGCGATTTATTCCAAGCCTTCCAGGCATCATCCAGAGTGTCATAATCTGTTTTGGCATTTTCATCATTTACCAGTTTTACAACAGATGAATCTTTGAATCCCTTTTTACCAATGTTATATGCGAACATGACTAAGGCATCAAATTGATTCTGTTTTATCTCTTTGGTAATTGCACTATTGACGGTTTTCTCAAAAGGTGCGAGTGTCTCTTTAAATAATTCTTCAGCCTTCTCTTCTGTAATACCGTCTTTATAGGTATTCCATTCTTTCTCAGCAATTAATTTTCCATATCCAATAGTCGCTCCTTTATTCCATTTGGTTATGGTTTTTCCTGTCTGGTCATCATAAGGCTTTAATCTCAATGACTCGATGCCTTTTAATAAATCCAGTCCATCCTGATCCATGGTTTTTTCCGTACTGTCAGCTGAATTAGCTACGGGCACTGGAGCCGCAGATGGTAATGGTACAATTCCCGGCCGAATATCAGTGGGTACTGTTGGTCTTCCTGTAACATTGTCTGGAACTGGTGGAGACATTGGCCTTGTAGCTGGCGTTGCCGCTGATGCCGAAGAAATCAGCCCCATCGATCCCAGGGCAGCCATCCCCATCGGTCCCAAACCCGCCGCCATGACCGCTACCGGAAGCAAACTACCACTCTCCGAGGCACTGTCACCCCCGTCTGCGGCGGCCGGCGCCAGTCCCGCTCCCGCACTGCCGTTGTTGAGCCCAATAGCCGAGCCATCCACAAAGACTCCGCTGCTGTTCAGCAGGATAACTGATGAGCCAAATGCCACCCGGATATGCTCTGGCGTCATCTCGATACTGCCTTTGCCCACCTGCAGGGTGATATTATCCTCAGCCTGATACAGCTGCGTTCCCGGCCCCGCTTTTCCTGCCTTCGCCTTCACCTGTACCGTATTAGCCTCAGTGCTGCGCTTCAGGCAGATGGTCTCCGTCAGGTTACCCTGTTTCACGGTTTTGTGCTCATCTCCCGTCTGGACAGTCAGGGTGCGGTTACCGGCTTCCACCAACAGGCTCTGGTCATTTTTCACCACCGTCTTCATGTTGCGCTGCGCATGCAGCGACAGTAATTCACTGCCCTTCGCATCCTCAAACAGCAGTTCGTTATACCCTTCGCCCTTGTGGGTCTTGGAGCGGAACGCCATCTGGGTTTTGCTGCCCGGCAGCGCCCCCGGCGGGATATTACTGGCGTGGTA
>NZ_JAQRFO010000100.1:0-2481 GCF_028598775.1 Xenorhabdus aichiensis | reverse complement strand
CGCTACCCCAGCACATGGCAGAGGAACGCGCTAAATTAGAGCGTCAGGCGTGGCGGGATTATTACGCAACTCATCACATAGAATATGACCATTATAAGGGTCATTCACCGACCCGCCGTCATGGTGGCATCTGGACAGGAGATTAATTTTGACGATTTATAGAGTAGTGGATACAGAAACCTGTGACATGGACAGTGGGATTGTTGAGATAGCCAGTATTGATGTCGTGGATAACGTCATTGACTACACCACCCAGCAATCCCATTTCGTAGACCCTCAAAAACCCATCTCAATTAGCGCAATGGCTATTCACCATATTACCGATGAAATGGTGGCCGGATTTCCATTAATTACCAATGTCATTGAGAAATATAAGGGTGCTGATTTTTTGGTTGCGCATAATGCCGTTTTTGATTCACGGATGATGCCGAAAATGGATGCGCCGTTTATCTGCACATTAAAACTAGCAAAACGGTTATGGCCTGACATGGAGAGTCACAGTAACCAGTACCTACGCTATGCACTGAAACTGGATGTTTTTGTACCGGATGGGTTACATGCACACCGAGCGTTGTATGACTGTATTGTCACAGCCGCGTTATTTAAACGTATCAAGGATGAATCAGGTTGGTCTGACGAGGAAATGTTAGAAATCAGTAATCAGCCCTCATTGTTGCACAAGTTCAAGTTTGGGAAGCACAAAGGAATGACATTTGAAGAGGTCAATCAACTCAATCCTAGCTATTTCACATGGTTATTGAAGCAACCTGACCTTGATCCTGATGTTGAGTTCACAATCAATTATTGGTTAGCGAGGTAGTCAATATGGGAACCGCAACACTCATACTCGGTGAATCTGGCACAGGGAAGAGTGCCAGCCTACGCAACCTTAATCCAGAAAAGACATTGCTTATCCAGACGGTCAGGAAGCCGTTGCCGTTTCGTTCCGCATCATGGAAGCCCTTTAATAAAGAAAACCCTGCTGGAGCCATTTGCACTACGGATAATTGGCAGCAAGTCATAGCCGTGATTAAGGCAGCCCCCAAGCATGGTAAGACAACTATCATCGTTGATGACTTTCAATACCTGATGGCTAATGAATTTATGCGCCGTTCGGAAGAAAAGTCCTTCGACAAATTCACAGAAATAGGCTCTCACGCATGGAACGTGATTGATAACGCCATCAGACAAATGCCAGACAATTTACGGATCTACTTCCTCTCTCACACGGAAGAAACCCAGATGGGGAAAGTGAAGATGAAAACCATCGGTAAGATGCTGGATGAGAAAATAACGGTAGAAGGAATGTTCACTATCGTACTGAAAACACTGGTCAAGGATGGACGCTATCTATTCACCACCCAAAACAACGGATTCGATACCGTCAAGTCCCCAATGGGACTGTTTGACTCATTCGAAATCGAAAACGACCTGAAAACCGTAGATGACGCTATTTGTGAGTACTACGACCTAGAAACCCACACAGAGGAAGCAACTATATGAACAATGTTATTTTTACCTACGACCAAGAATCAGCAATGAGCGCCGGACAGGGAGGTTTTATAAATGAAAGTGGTGCATATGTTATCACCATCAACGAAGCAAAACTGACCACGGCCCAATCTGGCGCTGAGTTTATTGAGTTCTCTGGTGAGACGGATGACGGTCGCAAAGTCAGCTACCTGAGTATTTGCTGCAAGAAAAAAGACAGCTCACCCAATACATTTGGGGTCAGTATGATACAGGCCATCATGGGTTGTTGTGGACTTCGTCAGATAACTAGCCATATGGTTTCTGTTAATAACCTGATTGCACCAGAATTCACAGGTAAGCGCGTTGGACTGGTACTGCAAAAGATACTCAGGACAAAAACAAACGGTGACGATACTTACGGAATGGATATCCGTATCCCGTTCTATGCTGATACTCGCCAGACCATTGCTGAAAAGGCTGAAAGTAAACCTGCAACAACCATCGATAAAATGGTATCCGGCTTGAAAGATAAGGATGACAGAAAGTCAGTTAACTCACAATCTCACGCGCAGCAGGGAATTCCACCCACAGATTGGAATGACGAGATCCCATTCTAGGATTTACCTCATTTAGAGAGTTAATCCCAATGACAAACAAAATGAGTTTTGACGACTGGTATCAGACGCTGGTAGATATTGCGTTTGAGAATAATGGCAGCGTTGCAGATATTGATGCGTGGCGCTCGGAATATGAGGCAGGGAAAACGCCATTAGCCGCGTGGCTAGACGAAAATCCCCCTCTCATTAACCAATCCAAATAGAAACATCTAACCCCACGGGAACAATCATGGACATGTACATCACCATACGAACGAACCGTGTCGGCTCTGACACAGAACTACCCCTCGGTTATACAGAGAGCGACTGGGAACAAATGTCATGGGATGAACAATCGGTCGTTATTTCTGCCGTTATTACTGAAAACATCGATTATTCAATCCACGCCAGA
>NZ_JAQRFO010000010.1:0-110838 GCF_028598775.1 Xenorhabdus aichiensis | reverse complement strand
GCAAATACATCCAGGGGAGCGGTTAATTTATTCAGGGCCTGAATTCCCAACTGCACAAATGCATCCAGTGTGGATTTTAATTTATCCAGAGCCTGAACACCTAATTGTGCAAAGAAATTCAGACTGGCTTTTAATTCTTCAAAAGCTTTAAGCCCCAACTGTGCAAATGCATCCAGACTGGATTTTAATTTATCCAGCGCCTGGATTCCCAACTGCGCAAAAATATTCAGACTCACTTTTAAAGATACAAAAGCCTGAATACCCAACTGCGTAAATATATTCAAACTGACTCTTAACGAGTCGAATGTTTTTATACCAACATTTCCAAATAGTTGTATATAACCAACCAGAGTTTGAAATACTACTTTTACTGCACCAGTAGTTACATTCAAAACCGCATTAATTTTATTCAGAATACTAAATAAAATTGTTATCTTTGGATTGATATTAATGACCAACTTATCTAACAATGTAAAATTGTTAGTCATATTCCCCGTTACACCAAGATTAAATTCGCTTTTTTTACTGGATGAATTTTCCTGTTTGATAATCTGGGTAGTTTGAATAATATTAGCTGATTGACTGGCAGCACTAACCTGCATCGTTCTTGTCGAATTCTGCCGCACAGATAAAGATTGTTTAATTGTTTGATTATAGGCTTTAAGATCGGTGCGTATACGCGCAGTTTCCTGCGCATAACCCACGATAGGCTTTAAGCTCTCAACGGTCTTATTGAGTTTTTTGAACTGGTTATGAATTTTATCGACTGAATTTTCCAGCTTTTTATGATGCCGTTGAAAAGATTTAAAGGAACCGGTCAGCTTTCCAACGGTACTCAGCACCTTGTTTAGCTGTGACTGTATATTACTCATTTTCTGCACCACTTCTTAAAATGGCCCGATGTCGCCAATCCAACAGTTCCGACAATGACATTTCATCTGTCACTGCCGGTGACCAGTGAAAAACGGTGGCGATATCCGCCACCAATTCATCAACGGTTAATTGTTCTGGGAATCGGACTTGACCGACTTCGGCAACAAAAAATTGACCACCTCCACACTGAGATTAATCAGATCACCAGGTGACATCATCATTAGGTCATTTTTGGTCAATACAGGAGTGGTAACACGCGGCAGGACAAGCAGCATAGAATCCACATCCATTTCCAGCAGCGCCTGTAAACGTGCACCGCGCAACGCACCACTGGTAGGTTTGCGTACCATCACTTCCGTGATTTCGCCGTTACCTCGCGCCAATGGAGCTTCCAATTCGATGGTGCGCAGATCGTCATTTTGAGTGTTCAGTGTTTCTGTCATGGTTCAACCTTGTTTATCCGATTAAAAACCTGTCCCAGCAGGCATGATTCAAACTCCAATGAGACAGGAAATAAGTTTTAAAAAATCTAATTGCTAAAAAAGCGATTAAAAAAGACCGATATTGCGGCGATGCTGCTCCAGACGATCTTCTCCGCCCACTTTCTCAACCATGTTGATGGTGTCGATTTCAATCAGCTCTTCGCCATCCCATGTCAGTTTGAAATAAGTGTTTTTCGCGGTGATTTTGGTCTGAGAGTTATCACCTTGTTTATAAGTGCCGTGATCAAACTCCTGGAAGCGACCACGCATCACAACTTCAACCGCAACCACATCACCGGTATCTTCGCGCTCAAAAGAGCCAGCAAAGCGCAACATAACGCCATCTGCTGTCGCAATGCCCCACTGCTTATACAGTTGAGATTCAATACCGCCCAGAGTGAATTCCGCATCCAATGCGCCTTCATCCAGACCCAGATCCACCATTGCGCTGCCGTTCATGCCGGCGCCACGATAAGCTTCCAGCTTGCGGCTTAACTTAGGAAGAGTCAGTTCTTCCACGATCCCCTGATAGTTGTTGCCATCATTGAACAAATTCAGGTATTTAAGTTTGCGAGGTAATGCCATCAGTTAGCCCCTTATTTATTGATACTTTTAGCGAAATTCATCAGGTAACTATCTGTAATGCGCTGGCGTAACATCATGTTTTCCAGTGGCGGTACAGGTGTATAGTCGTAATCGATGGTCAGTTTGCCTGCTTTCAGCGTGTCTTTGTCGTTGGCTTTTTCGTCATACCAGCAACGGCCATCGATGATGTAACCACCAGATTTCAGTTCGCGGAACTTGGCATTAATACCTTCGATAATGTCGCGTACCAGTGATGGTGTCAGTGGTTTGTCGATTGCCCACATATGTGCATCAGCCATGGTGTCAGCCAGAACTTGAGCGGTACGGGTATAGCTTTCGAACTGGAACAGTGTGTCATCAGAGCAAGTACGGGAGCCCCAGAAACGGAAGCCGTTTTTGCGGATCAGCGTAGTGATGCCACTCTTGTTCAACAGATCAGCGTCAGTTGCGGTATCTTGCAGATCCCAGAAGACATCAGCAGACAGACCGGTGACACCGTTAACACCCACGTTGGACAGTGTTTTGTGCCAGCCAGTTTCCTCGTCGATTTTGGCACGCAGGCCCAGAGCACGAGCGGTCGCATAAGCGATAGACTCGCTATTGGAAACAGTATCCCAGCTCAAGAAATCCGGCCAAATCAGCATCAGCTCACGCTGATTGAAGTTGTCGCGGTATTTGATGACTTCAGAGATATTTTTGCTGCCATAAGCGCTGACATAAGCCATTGCTTTCAGTTTCTGGGCAACGCTGGCCAGTTCAATTGCAACCGCTTTTGAATCCAGACCCGGAACACCCAGAATACGAGGCTTAACACCGAGCTGGCTTTGTGCTGCCAATAGTGCCTGCATACCCGTTTTCTTACCTGCATCAGTGACACCACCGATGATGTTAGAAACGGTTACTTCTTCAGATTCGCCCTCAGCCACACGAACAACGACGGTGACAGGCTGAGCCTGATCAGCAATCGCTTTCAGTGATGAGTACAAAGTTCCCTTTTTCCCTGCTTTGCCACTGGCGCTCATAACGTCAGTAATCAAAACTGGAGTGTTTAATGGAAATGTTTTTTCGTCTGCGTCAGGACCAGTACAAACCATACCCACGATAGCTGTGCTAACTGTGGTGATGGTGCGAGTACCTTCATTGATTTCCTGTACACGGACACCGTGATGATAATCTTGTGCCATTTTAGCGTTCTCCTGTTAAGGTGTGCCGCTATATTGACGGATTGGGTAGGGGAAATCATTCGATGGGAAATGTGTGGTAGTGGATACAAATGCGTTTTGGTATTTTTGTTTTAAATCAATTAGTTAAATGAATAAATATTAATTCTCAGGATGTTTTTGAGGATATTTACAGGTGCTATTGGATAGAAATCCAAATTACTCAAATAACACACTCAAATTGATTACTTTTCACACGCCAATTAGTTCATTATTTATACTTATCCACATTTTTATAGGCAAATTGCTATTTTGGTTATTTTTTGATAGCCAAAAGTGGCTTATTTGAGACGTTGTTTTTTGGTTTTCAAGGTGTGTGGGAGGTGATTTTGGCGTCGGATCGTCGGGATCAAGGGATTGTAGAAAACCTCGGTTTGGCGGAAACCAAAAACCAAGCACAAAATGCGTTGCCACGCAGTGGGGGCGAAGTCACCGGTGATATCACGATTTCTACTGACAGTGAGATATCTTGGCGCAGAAATACAGATATGGCCGCAATTGGTTTTAAAAACACCGGAGATGGTGATACCGATTCTTATATGTGGTTTAAAACCGCAGATAATGGTAACGAGTATTTCAAATGGCAGCATAGCCTCTCTGGGGGAGGAACCAATGAGTGGATGAGCCTGAAATCAGATAATCTCCGTGTGAAAGGGCATCAGGTCTATCATGAAGGACATAAGCCAACTGCTGAGGCAATTCAGGCCGAACCGCGTTTTAATACAACGATTGACCTGACTGGATTGAGCAGTGATCGCTATTACCCGGTATGGTGGCGATTTCCATCGAATGATGGAGCGAATTCTTGGCTGACTATGCATCGCTACTATGCAGAAGACAGAGAAAAAGAGCCATTTGGGAAAGGAGTGACTCACCTTGCTGGACTGTCGTTGCAGATTGAAGGAGGCGATACTCCATGGGGAGGTGATGCTCATTATCTAAATATTAAACGTATTCATCAAAGATACCGTAATACAGTAAAAAATATTCGTTATGGCATGATGAGCATTGCCAGACCGATTGAGGGTAAATATCCACTCTATCAAGATGCAAAGTCCGGGGATATTGTTGAATGCTATACTCTTAGTGGCTGTTATTTACGAGGTGGTTTAACTTACCATGTGACAAGTAATTTTTCCGGTATTCGTTATTCTCGTAATGAAGAGGAAGTTGAAATCGATAGTTCCTTGCAGTCCTATAATAACTTTGAAATCAAATGGATGGCAAAATCCTATGCGATTGATGATCCTATATTAGGAAAAGAGTATGACGATACCGTTCTACCTTATGCACATGATTACGCAGAAACTATCAATTTGGCTACTAAGAATGCCGTGTCTAAATCAGCGATCACTCAGTTTTCAGGAAATTCGGCTGAGCAGGTAATGAGTCAAAAAGTAGTGACATCTCTGATTAGTGAACGGATCACGAAATCAGAAGCTGATGACAAATACCTGCCTAGATATAGTAAACTTGACACACAAGTTGGACTTTTAAGTATTAATAATGGAAGTAACTGGCCAGGATTGGTTTATGTTGCTGAAAATGGTCACCGTATAGGTATAGAAGGAAGTCAAGGTAAAATTCTCACAATCTGGGCTAATGATCCTGCTGATAATCGGCTCTACAATTTACAGACTCCACAAAAAAGTGGAACACTTGCAACATTGGATGATATTGTTGCCACAAAAAATACGTCTAAGAAAGATCCTAATGGGTGGTGGAAATGTGGTGATACAGGTCTAATCATTCAGTGGGGAATTGTAGAAAATGAAATTGGAGCAGGTACTATTGATGTTCCTTTGTCTATTAATTTTCCAACAAGAGGGTTATGGGCAATCGGTTATGTAAATGATGCTATAGATTACGAAAGGGATAATTGCTCATCCTCTGCAAAACTGTTAAACAATGAAAAAATAAGAGTTACTGTTGATAATAGTCTTCCTTCAGTTTGGCTCGCAATGGGGTATTAATCATGTATTTCTATAGTGCTAAAAAAAATGCATTTTTTCCAAAAGTATTAATGCAGGATTATATCAATGCAGGTTCATGGCCAGATGATGGTATTGACGTTAGCGATGATGTTTATTCGGAATTTGTAGGTAATATACCCCCTAAAGGTAAGATACGTATTGCTGGTAAGGATGGCTTACCGGCATGGGAAGATATTCCTCCTCTAACCCAAGAAGAACTATATAGGCAAGCAGAAGTAAAGAGAAAACAATTAATGATTTACGCCAAAGATATAATTGCTCCTCTTCAGGATGCTGTTGATCTAGGTATTAATACGAGTATAGAAGAGTCGGCGTTAAGTGAATGGCGAAAATATAGAGTAAGACTTAATCGGATTGATTGTAGTATTGCCCCAAATATCGAATGGCCTAAACAACCAAAAATAAAATAATTACAGGGGCATTATGCCCCTTATTGTTATTCCGGTTTTTTAGGCCAACCAAATTCTTTGATATTTGAAATATCAACATCGATCAATTTAACACTATAAATTTCCCACTCGCGCAATAGTGAAGTTTCCTCATTTGATGCCATATCAAGTCTAGTTTTACGTTCCAACTGAATAATTCTTTGTTCAGCTTCATGTAACAGTGATTGCTTTTGACTCTCCAATTGCTGTAATTCATGTTGTTTCTGTGCATTAATATCTGTCACCCATTGTTTACCGTTCCATTTATCGAATGATGATTTAGGCTCTAGCAGAGTTAATTCAGAAGGTAATTCTCCAACTGACTGTATTTTATGGGATTGTCTGGTTTTTATATGATAAGCATTTTTCCCACGATAATCCGGTATATTAATCCATGACTTTCCATCAATACTACGACAAACAGCGATATCTACCGATTCTGGTAGTTCTGGAGCATCTGGATAAGCCCCAGCAGACAAGCTAACGCCAACGACAGTGCGCTCCATATCTGCACAGGTATATTCTCTTGTTTCGGTATTAGTCCGATAAACCATTACCCAGCCATTAGAAGTTGCAAAACCATTTTTATCAAATTTTGGTGTTTTAATATCAGTTGTATATTTCATTATGCTGCTCTCACTATATATATAAATGCGACATTACGGGGACGAGCTGATACATAAGCCCACCAGTCATAACGTTGAGATAAATTAGGGGAAGAAATCCATTTTTTTTCTTTAATACTTGCCCATTGTGCGTCAGTCATGGGATCTCCAAATACAACGCCGGGAGAACCAACAAAACTAATATCCCCTGTATCGTTATCATCTAAACCTGAAATGATAGTACCTTCTTGGTGCGTTAATATTCCCCTATTTGGATCTGCGTTCCGTCCATTATCCAGTCCACGAACAAACTCACCACGTAAATCTGGTACAGTGCCGGAAGGATATGCCATTGCCAATTTTGGGTATTGTGATTTATCAAACTGTTGACCATTACATTCAAAATAACCTTCAGGTGGATTAGTATGAGACCAAGGTAGGGGGACACCAACAGGAATATTAGTTAATGGATTGATATCTTCTTCGGTTAAAATACGCTTACTTCCTCTGAAATTACCTTGGTCATCAAAAGCATATGTAGATAACCTAAAATAACCTGAATATCCTCCATAAGAAAAAGAAATTCCTCTTGCATGTTGAGCACTTTGTTCATTAGGATGAGCTATATGAATTGCCAATGCACCAAGCCCCTCTAATCCCTCATTAGGTCTTAAAAATCCTGATAATCCTAAATTGCGTGAATTCGTATCTTCAGCATAGTTTGCGGCTTTAGATAAAATATAACCTGTTGTTTTTGTATTTGTATTCAGCTGAATATATCTACCATCAAAATTCCCATAGTCACCCGGTACAACCTGTCGTCCTACTTGCAGCCCCTCTCGGACATAACACCCACCTAATGTATCGATATTTGTAATACCCTGTCCACGTAGATAGTGGCTAAACGCTGGCTTTGACGGAGTTCCATGGTTATAGCCTAAATAGGTTAATGCATCACCTATATTGTTATCGTCTGACCGAGTAAAAACACTAATTGCTCCAGTACCATTCTTCGTTCCATAAAATGTAACTGGTTGTTGAATCTCTCCACCGGAATTTTTATTAAGCGCATTCTTGGCTAGATTGATAGTTTCCTTATAATGTGAATCAAAATTTGAATAATCTTTCAAATCAATCTTAGCAACGTCTAGCGTACCATTAGGGAATAGATTCAACGCTCGCTCATTATTAATATTGATTCCGTAGCCCAAAATATCTGTATCACCACCACGAACAACCCCAGTTTGAACTGAATTAGTATACCACTCGTATTGGGAGTATGATGCGAGTTCTCTTGCTGGTCTTCCTTCTTTGCCTGCTAAAGACACTAACATGGCTTTATTCTGTTCTGTTGGTACAGTTTCTACCTGTCCAAATGAGAAATTTCCCATATATCGACCACCGTTGGCTGATACAGCATTCTTGGCTTTTTCGACGGTTTCCGCCAAACCGAGGTTTTCTACAAACTTCGGCTTGTTCGGAATATCTGCACCATTCTGGTTTTTCTCCAAACGAGTATTCGCATTATTATTTGCATTAGCCGCATTCTGGTTTGCAGTATTAGCCAACGCTTTTGCTTCATCAACCCGAATATCTGTCTCGCCTTTGGAATATGCACCCACATCCCCAGAATTCAGCGCAATATCCGCATTCAGCGCTTTACCATTAACCTTACGTCCCGTTGGAACGCGGCCATCGGCATTATCATTCGCAGCTTTCGCCTGCGCTTTGGCATCATTCACCCGTGCATCGGTTTCAGTTTTGTTATATGCATCTACATCAGAAGCCTTAAGATGGATGTCTTCCGACAATGCTTTCCCATTCACCTTGCGACCAGATGGCACTCGACCGTTGGCATTATTATTCGCCGCATTAGCAAAGTCATACGCCGCCTTCACCGCTTTCGGTGTTGCCGCATGGGTTTCGCTGTTGCTATCCACTGCGCTGCTCAGGATCACAAATCCCTTCTCTTTCAGCGTCGCGTCAGGATGATTACGGCTGTTCGAATGCTTCTGAATGGAGTCATCAACATATTCGCGAGTTGCCAGAACCACAGACGGGTCAACTTTCAAGGTCACCGACTCGGTACTACTGACAATCAAAATCATGCGGATTGTCTGGGTACGGCCGGAACCTTCCTGTAATTGTGGTTTGTAGCTTTCCGCGCAGTTCCCGACAGCAATCAGAATGCCATCTTTGTCAAACAGGCCGATTTCACGGATCCACCAGCCACCTTCGCTTTCAGGAATAACCTGTTCAGAGATGATCTGGTTAGTGTTTTTGGGATCGATGCTCAACGTATTGATCGCTGCACGACGCTTTTCATTAATCAGTTTGGTCTGCTTAGTATCTGGTGTTGGCAGGCTGCCACCACCATCACCGACGGCCATATGGGTGATTTCAATTTTTGTACCCAATGCCGCAGCATTCGCCAACTTATCTGCGCCTAGCTGCGTCAGCAGCGCAAAATATTTGGTACTCATGGTCTAATCCTCATGTCATCAATAATATGTATGCCCATACCCACAACGTCTGAGCCGGATACTGTTACTTGTTCTGGGAAATAGGGGTAAACCGTCAGCTCGTCACCGCTGTAACTGGCTGCCGAGTAGTAATACTCACCGCGTGTATCCAGATTGATGTCTAACCCAATCAAATGACGGCTGACTGGCTTGGCATCAGAAATCAGTTTTTCCAGTTCTTCGAACATTTCATGGGTGATGCCGTTTTCCAGTACACCAATATCCAGCCGGAAGGTGCCTGGTACATCATTGGTCTGCCACCATTCCTTTACTCGAATGAGATACCCCAGCGGTTCAACGACCCGCCGAATTGCACCAATCGTTCCTTTATGTTTATGCAGGAATAGCGAGCTTTTGATCACTTCTCTTTTGATGCTCTCAGACCAGTGTTCGTCCCAGCGATCCACTGACCACGCCCATGCCAGATAAGGCAGCAACGTTGCCGGACAGGTGTCTGGGTTCCACAGTTCACGCAGCGGCACTTTAATCTTCTGCAACTCGGCACAGGCTTTGGCCGCAGCAAGTTCTAGCTGGGTTGAGCCCATCGGCAGAAGGCGATCATTCATCTGAACCTCCCATCATCAGTGTGGTTTTGGTGCAGTAAGACACCTGAGTTTTATCCAGCACCACATCTTTCAGCGGGGCTTTCAGCTCCACACGCTGGATGCCTTCCACATGCAATGCGGCATAAATTGCCGACAAGCGAATGTCACGCCCCAGACGATGCTGTGCTTCAACGTAGTATTTCAGCTTCTGCTCAGCCGCTTTGCGGATCGGTTCTGATTCCGGTGTCGGGAAGATATACAGCACCGCATCAATTTCATATTCCACAATACTCGCCGACTGGACTTGCAGGCGATCCGCCACCGGACGTACGTTTTCGTCGTTCAGCGCTTTTTCGACTTTATCCAGCAGCTCTTTCGATGCCACGCCTTTATCTTCACGGGACATAATGGTCACGGTGACATTGGCTGGTGACGGGCTGATAGCCGAAGCATCAGCAACCCGACCGTCCGCACTGCGGGCATGGAATTCATAGGAACCCACTGGCCCAGCCACACTCAAACCTTCAAAAGCCTGTGGGATGCGAACACGGTAGTCGTTGTCAGATTCCATTAGCGCTGGTGTCGGTGGTACGGTGGAGTTATCCGCAGGGCTCAAAACCATTCGGGCTACGTTATTGTTCACACCTAATTGATCCAGATCGCTACCTGTCGAATAGGCCACCATCACCGCACGGGCGGCTTCGTTGACGCGTTGACGCAAGAGCAATTCGCGATAAACGTTCTCTTCCAGCAATTTGACCAAAGGTTCTGATTCCAGTTGCAGAGTTCGTGCAATCGCATCCTGCTGTTCTTCTGGATAGAGCGAGATCAATCCTTCTTTGCGCTCTTCCAGCAGTTGTTCATAATCTAGTGGTTCCACCACATCCGGTGGTGGCAACTGGCTTAAATCGATTGTTGGCATGACTTACCTCACCGGGAATGGCTCACCGGAATAGAAAGTGAAAATTCTTTGGCGGATTGATGATAAGTTCCCGCAATATCCACCACCATTTCACCGTTCTGCCGGGTCTCCATTGTGATTGACGTAAGCATCACACGTGGCTCCCAACGGCTGATGGCGGTATAGCTGGCCGCCATGACCTGAAGCCGGAGCGCCGGGTTCTGTGGCCAATCGATCAGTTCTGGCAGCAACGAACCGTAAGTACGGCGTGCTATGCGGCTGCCCACGGAAGTTAATAAAATATCGCTGACAGATTGCCGGACGTGAGCCAGATCTGTCAGTTCTCGGCCCGTTTGCCGATTCATTCCCAGATACATCATACGGGGCCTCCTGATGTGTCACCGCCTGACCTGACGCCGGTGTGTTTATGGGAATCCACGACCACGCCGTTGGAACTGAATGTGCCGCCGGTGTGTTCAATATTGCCCGTCATTTTGCCGCCATTGCGCACGATCAAATTCCCCGTGCTCATTAGCTGTGTACAGATGACTTCCGGTGTATCCAGTGTGATTCTGGTACTGGCGACACAGGTGATTTCCGGGGCGGTAATATGGACGGAATCCGAAGCAGTCACTGTCGCGGTTTTGATGCCGGTCACAGTCAATGCGCCTGATTGCGGTTCATATTCCATCACTGCACCATCCGGAAACTGGATATGCGTCGCTTCTGATGATGTCGATGGCGCCGGAAACTCATCTGAAAAAATCGCAGGCAATACAAAGGCGGTAGTCAGTTCTCCGCCTATGGACAGTAATAAAACCTGCTCACCGATACTGGGCGCCCACCAAGTGCGGGAGTTTCCCGCCCTGGATGTCAACCAGTTCAGCCAGTTGGTTTCAAGGTTGCCTGTTGCAACCCGGCACATACCCTTTGTGGTGTCCACTTGGGTGATGACGCCGGTTCGGATCAGGTTGCGCATTAAGCGCAGCAGTTCAGTGAGTTGTGTGTTCATGACGTAAGAATGCCATGAAAAAACCGGGCAGACATTAAACGGGATTTGTAGGAAATGTCATACAAACCCCGTTTAAAAAATACGTAAAATCAATAGAATAAAAGCCTTCTTCCAACGTGAAAAAAGGCTTTTGGGGTCTGCTGAACGATGTTTAAGTGAAGGACAATATTTACGGTTTACATTGACGAACGACTTCAAGTACATATTGTTGCAGGTAATCTAATTTGGCCTGATCGCTGATGATTCCGGCTCGGATATCGTAAATAGCACGTCCAGCTTTTGCAGTGAGTTCGACTTGGGTTTCATCGCCCACGCTGCGGGAGCCGGTATCTCGGTTTTGGGTGAGCTGACAGGTAGCAAGATTGGCGGCGGCGATTTGCACCCGACGATGACCAGCGGCAATGTCAGCGCGTAAAGCGGCATTTTCTTCGGTAACATAGGTTAATTTTCCTGAATAATAATCATCCAATTGCGCAACCCGACTCTGTGCATTCTTCATCTGTTGGATGGCGGCCAACGTCTCCGAATGCGCCTTCTGACTGATAGTAACAATTTGAGCAGCATGTTGCTGTTTCAAACCCGTCACTTCACTGAGGAACAGTGAACGGTGTCCCCACCAGCCAAAACATCCCCCAATGACAAGGCTGACAAGTAAAGGTACTTTCTTCATCGATCTAATCCCCAGCAAACCAGTTCAGCCTCCTGATCACGCCGCAGAACCTGGCCATAACAGCCATTCGGCTGTCCTTGGGTTTTTCGACAGTCACGTCCGCCGTCATAGACCCAGCGTTTGATCTCTGCACATGCGCCTTTTTTATCGCCGGCGTTGAGCTTGCGATAAAAGGTGGAAGAAAAACATTTTCCGGGGCCGATGTTATACGGGCAGAAACTGGCAATACCGGCAATTTGCGGCTCAGTCAGCGGGACGTGGACGTTTTTCTTCACCCAATCAATCGCCCTGTCGGCTTCAATCCGGTTCAAAACATCACATTGTTCAGGCGCTAGTTTCATTCCTTTATATACCGCTTTGCCATCAATGCGCGTCACGCCGCGACATATTGTCCAGATGCCGCCGCCATCCTGATAGGCAGACAGTCGATTGCCTTCTTTCTCATCCAGAAACTGCGAAAGAATGACAGAAGAACTGGCGCCACCAATAATAAGACCAATAACCACCCGACTGAGTCTGGTTTTGATATCCTGCATATCACAGTTCTCTTGGTGCGTGATGTATCAGCTCGCTGACTATCTTGGCTGATTTCGACGCAGACTCGATATCCAGATTTTCCAGAATGTTTTTCAGGATATTTTTCAGAATCAAGGTACGTTTCATCTGCTCCCGACGGTTAAGTCGATAAGTCAGGATACCGAGGGAAATGCTGGCGAACGCCCCGAGCAGAAAACTCCACTCATATAAAGAAAGGCCAGAAAAAATGGCTGTGATGCTGGCGCAGGCATAAGTTGCGTGACTGTATTTATCCATGCAGACCCCTTAATCCCAGAGCTGGATAATCGGCTTGGTGGCAGTGGGCATGAACTCCGGCATTTCAACTTTCGTTCCATGAGGCAATACCGCGCCAAAATCAGCCAATCCGGGGTTTGACAACAGCACACGTTCCGTCATCCCCAGCGTTCGGCCATAATGACGCCAGCACAAGGCATCAACCGTCTCATTTTGTTGTGCGATAACTTGCATACACTCTCCTTTTCTTTGCAGAAAATAATCAGTAAATCGGAGAGTTATGATCGAATAATCAGAGAAATACCTCAATGAAGTGGCATTGTTGGGAAAATAGTACAAATGAACATCGACGGATGTTGTAAACACATATTATGTAGCACGGGGGCAGGTAATAATTTCCTGCCCCCGTGCTACATAATCCATTATAATAATTTGTCATCCATTGAAGGATATCAACACTCTGTCGGGTTTAATCTGGCAGCCAGCTATCATCTTCCCAGACGCTTTGAATAAGTTCCATCATCTGGTCATGTTCACTACTGTCTTTGGTTCCTGTCACTCTTACGGAGCTACTGCTGCTAACTGCAATTCTAAAATGCGTATCGGGATACTGCGGTAAAATTCTTTTTTTCAGTTCACTTTCAAGTGCAGACATCACTGATTCAGAAACATTAGCTCGTTTATCGAAAAGTATCTCCACTCTCATCATTTTCACCTGCAAAATTTATTCGTCTGTTGAACCTGAATTTCTTAACGCTTTCTCGATCAATATATCGTTTTTTAAACCATTTTTATGGGCGTTAAGTCGGTTTTCATGAGGTTCAGATAGCTCAGCTATCCAGACCAACGCCAGTTCTTTGTCTTCCGCATGATTGCATTCGCAACTTGTTGCCATTCTGGCAATAAAATTAATACGTTGCGCTACCAATGATTCCATAAGAAAGTCCACTGATATACCCGCCTCCATATAAAAACTGTATGTATATACAGTACACGTAATGGGTGAAAAATTAAAGAAGTTTTTACCTTTTCTAGTGACTAAATGTGATAATTAATACCTATTATGTACTGTTTTTGCAGAAATATTTGCCATATTGATTATTTTATCATCCTCATCAATCCTGTAGTTTACATACCTCTTCATTGACCTATCTACCTGTCCATCCGTACAGTTATTGACAGAACTCCAAGAGGGCCATTTAGTGTTTCTTTTATAGACAATCCGTCCTAATGTCGAAACAGCATCAGATTTAGGTACAATAGTCCATTGGTGAATACGTGTGCAGATAAATTCCACACATGACAGAAATGGTGATGTCACCCCTTGTATGGTGTAAACATCTTCCCCATAAGGGCTACCAAACGGGATGTGTTTATAAGACAAACGAATAACCAGATCACGACGAGCAACCCACGGCCCGCCCTGTGCCTGAATATAAGCTGCCCAATTGCCTTCATCGGCTGCCTGCAAAACCGCATTGACTTTGTTATCCGTTAAACACACTTCTCCAAGGCGACGAAGTTCTCGCCAAACGGAAACCGGCGCTCCACCGATTTGCTGAAATTGGCGAATGCGCCAGCGACTCGCCCATGCCGTCACCGATTTCGCCATATCGCGCAGAGGTGCCCCGGTTTGATGATCTTTTTCATCTTCCAGCGCATAACCATCAATATTTTTGGATATATACTTAGCGATATAGCCTGTCGCACTCCCTTTATCAGGATCTATCGTTCTGTAATCAAAACGCGCTTTTTTGGCATCATCGCGCTGTAATTCAGCTTTCTCTTCCTGACAAGCATAATGCTCAAGGATCGCCCTGACCTGCCGCTGATGTTCCGGCAGCATAAACAGCAAAATATGCCAATGAGGAGTACCGTCATGGTGCGGTTCCACAACGCGAAAACCGAATAGATTAATGCCGGCACGGGCGATTGCGGCACGGGATTTTGCCCATATGCCACACAAATAGCGTTGAGTATCGCGAGGAGTCGCACCATTCCAATGCCTGACAAACCCGCCCTGATGCTGAACGGCATGGTATTTTGCTGGTGCCGTAATGGTATAAAATTCACCGATACACCCCATTTTGTCGGCAACATCTTCGAAACCGCGCATTCTGACCATCAATTCACAACGTCGAATAGCAGGATTCGCATTGCTATGAACCACTGTTTCTGCCAGCGAAATCCGCTCTCCGTTCTCATTTTCCAAATCGAAATGTTTAAAAAACTCGCGGTTACGGCGTTTCTGTTCCAACCATTCACGCAAAGCATGGTTCGAAACATAAGGCGATGCGGCTTTTTGTACTTGCCCAACCGCAATTGCCATATGTTCAGACTGGATATCACGCAGACGTTTTAACCGAAAATACCACCAGCGGGCAGACATCATCCGCAACATACCAGCACAAAGTTGATCAACAGACGGAGTTTTACGTCCATGATTAAAACGCTGCCAGTAAGGAGGATTTGTCCCACATTGTAAAGTCAGCTTCGCCAGTAATTGGTATAACTTAGCGACACGGGGGAACAACTCGCTTTCGCTGTCAACAGGCGCAGCTTGATATTGTTGAGAAGACTGCAAGGAATAATGTTCATAGTTGCCCGTAATAAAAATGGATATTTCATGAGCGAGCTTCAAAAGCTGTTTGCGATCGCATGTCACCACCTTTTCCAATTGCTCAATAAAAGGAAAAGGTGTTATGCCTGATATATGATGGGTGAATGAATATCTTGCCTTAACCAACTGCAACCGCGGCAAGACATTTTGTCCAACCGTTCTTCTCAGAAAGGTGTTCGCATCGCGGCGGCCCGAATGGTTAAAGATATCAACATAACGGCGGCTGAAGTACTTCGCCAGAAAATCCGGCATCTGCCCGATATATTGGTGGCGCCATTGGTGATCTTCCGCGTTGACTTCCCATAATAAACGTTCAGCCATTGACACACCCTGCGGTATGCTTGGCTGAAACAGGCCAGACTGTCTGCCTTTGGCAATAGGATAATCACCGTTATGTTCAAAGCCATTATTCATCAATTTCACCATATTAAGGATGTGCGAGTGCCTGACGTACTCATGCCATTTATACAAAAATGTGTTCAAAAAATGTGATTACTTAAGATAACTTCAGGTACTTCGGAAACTGACTGACAACGACTTTAATATGATTCATTGCTTTGATCAGAGCCTGTTTTTCCTCTTGGGTAAAATGTTCAAGCTCACTCTCGTGGCGTGTACGCGGAATATTTGCCAAATAAAAAATGGCGGATAACGCCCGCTTGTTCTCTTCGTAATAGCTATCCTTTTTGTCGCGCATATCAGCAAAAAACCGGTTTAACTCTTTTTCATCGTCACCCCAGTATGTTGCCCTGATCCGCGACAAATGATTCAACCCTTCCAGCCGTTGGCCGAGGTTAATCTGGGCAAATTTTTCTTTTTCCGTATTCGCCATTTTTTCCCTCACTATTTTACCTCCAGCACTCTTCCCAGAATCCTGTAAAGCATCCCCTAATCGCTGTCGATATCAGGTATAAAGATTGAAATCTGGGCGTTCATGATGCAATATCTCTCAATGGTTTTCAGCTTAACCAATCCGGGCTCATGAAAGATCTCAATTCAAGAACTTTTGTGGGATACTAATACCCCTTATCTGTACTGTCAATGAAAAATACCAATATTGAGATAAAAATGGGGGCTGATAGTGGGGGAAGACCCGCTATTGAGCGTCTTGTCCGCGCGTATGGATTTAAGTCACGCCAAGCCCTGAGTGACCATTTAGGCGTTTCCAAAAGCACAATGGCAAACCGCTATCTTCGTGATAGTTTTCCAGCGGATTGGATCATCCAGTGTAATCTCGAAACTGGCGCTTCACTGCTGTGGTTAAGCACGGGTCAGGGAGAGATGTTTCCGGATGGAGAGAGTGGCAAAACAGAACGGCTGGAAGATATCATTGCGCCATCAATTCCTCGTATAAAGTTATCGGGAGGTAAACTAAACGAGGCCAATCCTGTGATCTTGGACAGCGAATTGATTTCCAAAGAGCTTAACAACCCGTTGGTTGTTGATGATGGCGCGACATGGTATCTGCTTGATACTCAGGGAGACAATATTCAGGATGGCTTATGGCTGGTGGATATCGAAGGTATGCACAGTATCAAGAGGATTGCCAAAATTCCTGTCAGTAAAATCCGTGTCAGCGACGATGACGTCACTTTTGACTGTTCAATCAGCGACATTCAATTCATCGGCCGCGTGGTTCTGGTGATATCCAGACAATAACGGTCTGGGCAACAAAATGGTTTCCATCAAGGTTATCCCGCCTGTCGGGATAACCTTAATAATGTTTACTCCATCATACCATCAACTTGAACGCCGAATCCGATACAGAACATGTTCCCTCAATCGGTGGCCTTCCGGCACCAAAGGATGTAGAAATGTTTTTTCATCTCTGATCATGCCCAGTTTTTTCATCACACTTTCTGAGCGGTAATTAAGTACGGAAGTGAATGCTACAACTTCATCCAACCCCGCTTCTGTAAATGCGAAATCAAAAATCCTGCGAGCCGCTTCACATGTATAGCCTTTGCCCCAAAAAGGTTTATCAAGCCGCCAGCCAATTTCGACACAGGGATAGCAGGGTAACGCTTCACTGGGAATATTCAGCCCAATCATGCCGATGAATTCACCATCCTGTTTTCGCTCAACCGCCCATAATCCCCAACCACCCTGCGTTTCAAACTTACGGATAAAATTATCAACAAGAGTATTATTTTGCTCTTTATTCAGTGTGTTAAAGAAAAACTCCATCACTTCAGGATCGCTATTTAAGCGAAAGAAAGGCTCACGATCTTCTTCTTTCCAGCCACGGAGCAGCAATCTTTCTGTTTCCAGTGTGATAATCATAACGCCTCCTTAAAGATTCAGGATAAAAGTCATTTAGCCGCCAAAATAAAAACCGCCGGAAAATCATACACATTTTCCGGCGGTTATGGCATGGATTTTTATTATCCAATATTAAGCACTATTTTTGGCTTTCGCTTTATCTGCCTGATTTTCCTTGATGGAAACAACTCGCTCAATATCCGGCTTTTTCTTGTTTTCGACCTGTTCTGACTGACCGACAAATAAACCGCCACGCCGGATTGACATACTTCCACAGCGGCTGATACCACGTAGTTCGCCGTGCTCCAGGATATCCAGCGTTTCCGCACAGCACGTACCGTCAACATGGCCATCAATAATAATTTCTGGCGCATTAAGCTCACCTTCAACTTTTCCGGCATGCATGACACGAATCGCACCACCTTTTACGCGAATATTACCAACGACTTTTCCCCAGATCTGAATATCGCCTTCCATCTCAATATCGCCTTTAAATACCGAGCTTTTCGCAATAATCGTATTGGAACGAGTTTCAACACTGAGGTTTTTTTTCTCTTCAGGCTGTGTAGAAATGATTGGCGTGACAGGGCTGGCAACAGGTGCCTCAGTTTTTTTTCCAAACATAGCATTTATTCTCAATTTCATATTTGTGAAGTAAAGTACCAAGGCTAAAAAAGATAAAATTGCTGTTATGGCACAACTGAGATGAGCGCCATACAAATATAGCCCTAAGGCAATACCCCAAAGGAGCCATACACTGTATAAAAAAGCGTTATCTGAAAAACGATACTTTTCCATATCTTTCTCGTTCTTGTCGTTTTTTCTTATCTTTCATCAGCAAATATATCTATGCATACGCCTTAGCAGGTAACGAGGAAAGGCTGTGAAAATTCATCCTAGCATTATACCAGTATAAAAAACAATCTACCTAGCTATAACCGAGGCATTTATAGCGCTATTACACGGATAACGTTACCATTCAAGTTTAACACTCTGAATTCTCGTTTAATTATCCCATATTCTCGGAATAAAAAAATCCATCTTTATAGATTTAACTTATTATTTTGAATAAAAAAAACAGATAAATTAATAATATTGAAACAATATAAACAAAATATTAATAATTTAGTCACAAGCCTACCAACGCCAGCATCGGGATCTGTTTATCTGGAAAACCGGTTACTATTGACAGGCGCACTTTTTATCAGGGACTGGCAGAATGCGCGACGATAGTATTAACATCATGGCAATCGAAATTAAATATCACTCTTCAGCCTCTAGAATTATACTTTTGATCCCCCCAGAAAAATTCAGGATAACCATCTGACATGAATGCCTCTCTTTCGTCCTGAAAGGAATTTTTTTAAGAGATAAAAAAGGGCGAAAAAACACGCTTGATTTTTAAAAAATGGCGAAATAGTGTTTTAATGTTAACTTATAAAAATAACAGACACATAAAAATCAGATCACGTTCTCTTATATATTCAAAATCCGCACACTCAGTTTTGTTAACTTTCTTTTCAATACCCCCGTTCATTTTTACTAAAATTGGCTAGCTAAATTTAAAAGTCATCTATCAGTCCCTTGCCTGCTCTATTTACTCATTATACGAGTAATGGGAGACAATTGGCCTACCCAATAAATTACATAAATTATAATTAATTTTTAAAATCAAATAATTACAAATATTAACCGGAATATTTTTAATGATAAAAAATATCATTCCGCGTGGTTAAATAGGATTAAAAGTATAAAATCACCCAAATGACAGTAATGAACATGTCTCCACCAAGTGAATTATCCGAGTATTAAAGACCATTAGGTAAAAAACAAACAAGTCATAAATAAACTTGCTTTAATACCTTTTAAAAACATGAAAATAAATTTACAGCACAGATTTCAACACTGAAACCTAACACAAATATTAATTTAGAGATATAATACCAAAAGCGATTTAATTAATGTTACACATGCTATTTTGATATCTATCAATACGGTTTCGCTCCGCACTCGATGTTATCAGTATAAATTCGAGTGCCAAAGGAAAGGCTTTTTCAACATCTATTAATTAATTAATAAAATAAATACACCATGCACTCATCACAAAAAATGATTACTCATGATACGGAAGATTAGGAGTAGTACATGAAAAGGACGACAGGCTTAAATCAGAAGAGTATTTATACTCACCTATTGACCATACCGGATTTCAATACCCTCGAACATAAACAAAGAGGGCTGTATATTTTACTCGATGGTGAAATGATATGGAAAGATTGCACCAATACTTACCATATCACATCGAATGAGATCCTTTTTACCCACCCGGGGAGCTACGTAGCCAAAACCAATACAGAAAACTGTCAGGTATTATGGCTACCCTTACAGATGGAGTTCCTGCGCAATTTTTTAAAACGTTTCGGGTCGTTGCTGAGTAAAATTGAACGACGTGATTTTCCGGCTCGCAGGCTAATTCCCTTCAATCAGTTCCCTTTACTGACGGAAAGTATCCGTGGATTGGCCAACCTGCTGGCTCATGATTCCCCTCCTGCACTGATTCAGCTCAGGGTTGAAGAACTGCTATTACTGCTTTCTCTTAGCAAACAGGGGGCATTACTGATGTCGGTATTGCGACAGTTGAGTAACCGTCAGGTAGAACGCCTGCAAACATTTATGGAAGCACATTATCTCAAGGAATGGCGGCTCAATGACTTTGCCCGCGAGTTCGGTATGGGATTGACTTCATTCAAGGAGCTTTTTAACAGTGTCTATGGTACATCTCCCCGCGCCTGGATCAGTGAACAGCGTATTCTTTATGCGCATCAATTGTTACTGAACAGCGAAATGAGCATTGCCGATATCTCATTGGAATCTGGTTTTTCCAGCCAGTCCTATTTTACCCAAAGTTATCGTCGGCGTTTTGGTTGTACCCCCAATCGCGCCAGATATGGCAAAGATTAGTCACTCACATAACTATTTATCGTTTGTTGAGTAACAATAATTATTATTAATCAAGGCTTTCCAGGTTTATGTAAAGATATTTAGATCAAGCTGAAAAGCCGTAAACCCCTTGCCCAACTGAAAAAATCAGCTCTTTCCTGTTTGATAGATCAAAAATGATCGTTTTTATCGATCAATTTCCCTTGATCGATCTGTGCAATCCATTGGACGGCGATATCTTATCTCACATATAGTCGGTGTGACTCATCACCACTAAGTCACCACCAGGGTTTTTATGCTTCACCGTATCCTTTGGCCTGTCTATGCAGGCCCTTTTTTTTGCTTTTATATTTTCTAACAATGAATAGAAAATATGACATTGAGCGTCAATTTGATTCGTGATCTTTTTTATCACTCTCTGCTTGATAGAATACTGTACCCAATTTTATTCTTTCCCGTCCGGTGGCTAAACGATGTCGGTTGCTATCCCGCAGGGAGTAAACACAGCCACAATATTCCTGCTGATAAAATTCCTCACGTTTACTGATTTCTATCATGCGGGAAGAACCGCCGCCCTTGCGCCAATTATATTCCCAGTAGGTTAAGTCAGGATAACGGGAAGCCGCACGGACGCCGCATTCATTGATCTGCTGCATATTTTTCCAGCGTGAAATACCCAGCGAGCTGCTAATGACAGGAAAACCATGCTCATGAGCATAAAGAGCTGTCCGCTCGAAACGCATATCAAAACACATGGTACAGCGAATACCGCGTTCAGGTTCATTTTCCATGCCTTTCGCACGTTCAAACCAGTTATCACGATCATAATCAGCATCAATAAAGGGGATCCCCATCTGCTCCGCAAAACGAATATTTTCATCTTTGCGTAGTTCATATTCTTTTAGAGGATGAATATTCGGATTATAGAAAAATATCGTGAAATCAATCCCTGAAGCCAGCATGGCTTCCATCACCTCCCCGGAACAGGGAGCACAGCACGAATGCAGTAACACTTTATTGTGTCCGTTTGGCAGCGGAAGCGGGTTACGTTCATAGTTCAGTGACATAATATTCTTTACCTGATTCAGACAACAAAAAATCAGGGAGAGAACATAATTCCTCTCCCTGTGTTTATTGGGTGATTATCTTATCTTTTTCTTCTGCCTTACGACAATGGCGGAAAAGAAAAAACGGTTTTTATCACATCAAGGTTTTAAGCACCCTGTACTTCTGGCAGTATCTGACCGCCATCAACCACAATCGCCTGCCCGGTAATATATTTCGCTTCATCGGAGGCAAGGAAACAGGCCGTATAGCCGATATCTTCCGGCGATCCCAAAACGCGCATCGGCGTTGTATCTCGAATGTGTTGTAGATAGTCTTCACCAAATGCCTGCAAGCCTTCAGTCATAATTATACCCGGCATAATGGCATTAATGGTGATACCCTGACCTGCATATTCCAGCGCCGCACTGCGCATAAATCCCAACTGACCCGCCTTACTGGCACCATAATGGCTGTAACCCGGAATACCTGTCATTTCCCCTGTCACCGATGACGTAAGCACGACCCGGCCATAACGCTGCTTTTCCATAACATTCAATGCAGCCTGAACCAATAAAAATGTTCCCTTGAGGTTGACGGTATTCACTAAATCCCAATCTTCAGCCGTCATGTCTTTAAGATAATGTTGTGGAAAAATACCAGCATTGGAGCAGAGAATATCAAGCCTGCCATATTTTTCGACAATCTCATCAATCACATTTTTACATGCCGCCTGATCCGTCACATCAAGAGGAATAAAATCAATATCCAGCTCTTTTGCAATCGCCTCGCCTCTTGTCCTGTCAGTGCCGGAAATAATGGTAATGGCACCCGCTCGCTTAAAGACCTGAGCAATGCCCTTGCCAATACCTTTCGTTCCTCCGGAAATAAACGCAATTTTGTCCGTTAAATTAAACATGGTCGTTTCCCTTTACATGAGTGGATATAGTATTTTTGTTACAAAAAATATAATCTTTCAATATATTTATAATAAGTTATATTGACAATAATAATAAAGATAACAAACATATTAAAAAATATAAATAACAAATAAAACATCGAGATAAAAATAATAGCTTCAGCATTATTCCATTTAATTCGAGATTTCTTAAAAATAAACAGATTAGCCATTATTTTTAATAGATTGCTTATTTCAAAAATAACAATTACTTTTAATTAAAATGAAAAATACAGGATAAAAATATGACTCTCAATAATTCATTCTTATATGAATATGATGGTACTGCATTATCACCCATTTTATTTCTCAAAAGAGCCGTATTAAGTAACAGTGATGATATTGCTGTGATAGATGGAGATCATTGTTGGACCTGGCGTCAATATGCTGAACGATGTGAAAAAGTGGCAATCGCACTTCAACAAATGGGCATAGGTAAAGGGAGTGTTATATCGGCACTACTGCCTAATATACATGAAATGCTCGAATTACATTTTGCTGTCCCTTTGGCAGGTGGAATTTTAAATACGCTGAGTACTCGAACAGATTCAGCAACGTTAAATTTTATCTTCGAAAAACTTAGCCCACAAATATTATTGATTGATAGAAACTATATTTCATTGTTGGATAATGTCGCTATTAATAATCAAATGAAGATAATTATTGTTGACGAAAACGATTCATGCATTCCGGAATCAACCTTTGATCATGAATACATTCAATATGAATCACTGATAACGCAATACCCATCGGCAACCTTGTCTTTTCCTCAGATTGACGAACAGGAAGCCATCAGTATCAACTCGACGTCGGGAACCAGCGGGCAGCCTAAACTGGTTGTTTATTCTCACCGCGGTGTATTTCTCAATGCCGTTTCCAATATTTTGGATTGGGATATGCCCAAACGACCCACATTCTTATGGACTCTCCCCATGTTCCACTGTAATGGCTGGTGCTTCCCCTGGGCAATCGCAGCACGAGCAGGTACGCATATCTGCATGCGCCGGTTTGATGCAGAGAAAGCTATCCAGCTTATGCAACGACACCAGGTAACCCATTATTGTGGTGCACCGATTGTGCATTATTCTCTGGGAAAAGCAGCACAAAACCAGGGCATCGATTTTGATAATAAAGTTTACGGGCTCATCGCAGGCGCACCGCCCACAGCAATGGTATTTTCCCTGCTGGATGCTGTTGGCATCGCAGTGACACATGTCTATGGTCTGACAGAAACTTATGGGCCTGTCGTTGTTTCTGAAGATAAACACGATTGGAAAGCACTGCCAAAATCGGAAAGGATATTAAAGCGCATGCGTCAAGGGATCGTCTCCAATTTACAGGGGCAGGTCAGCGTTATTGACGAACATAGCGGATTACCCGTTCCTTTTGATGGAAAAACTGTCGGCGAAATTGCTATTCGCGGAAATATCGTTGCAGCTTATGATCCTATTCGCCATGTGACTCCCAGTACAACAAGCCAATGGTTTTTTACCGGCGATTTGGCAGTCGTCGATAATGATGGCTATATCAAAATTACTGATCGGAAAAAAGATATTATCATTTCCGGTGGTGAAAATATTTCCAGCCTTGAATTGGAAAATGCTCTGTCAGGTTATCCCGGTATTTTGGCCGTCGCTATTGTGGCAAAACCCGACCCGTACTGGGGAGAAGTTCCTCATGCTTTTATCGAACTTGATCAACATACATTAGTGACTGAACAAGAACTGGATGATTATATTTGTACCCTAGTCGCACGTTATAAACGCCCTAAAGGCTATACTTTTTCAACATTACCCCGTAATGCAAACGGGAAGATTATCAAAGAACAACTGAGAAATATTGTCCGAAATTTATGAAGATTAAAGAACAGACAGGTATAGAAATTCATTCAAAAAATAATATTTTCTCAGAGTTTTACATAATATAAAGGTGGCTACCTAAACAGCCACCTTTAAACCATTATATCGATATCTTTCATTAATATCGGAGCTCATATTAAAAATTTAGTATGATAGAAAATCTTGCGTGAGGTGTGGGAAAGCTTGATTAAATAATTTTCATGTAATTTCTTCAGTACCTTCACCTTGTACTGCATGGAGCATCATGGCCTCTCCTACTCCTATAAAAATGCCATTAGCTGCTCTGGTTTTTCACTGATCCATCAATGGTTCTGAACCCAAACAAACTATCGAATGATGGATAGTCTATCGCCGTTTTTGTACAGCCATAATCAGGACAGGGACATGAGTGAGGTAAGGTGATTTTTTATTCGCAGTTCAGATATTACGATGCATTAGTAGCAGTAAGCCTACTGTAAGCAGTACAGACTTTCTCTATCCTCTATCTTGATGTTTTTCTCTCTGGTTTAAACCTCAGTCGTATGGAAGAATAAATTTAAGAATTATTAACTCGTTGGGGCTAACAATGGGCTTTGTTGTAGACAAGGAAAATAACCGTGTAACAGTCGATCACTCTCATAATCGCTTTTGCATTACCACACCGGAAGGGAACCCATCGACTCTCACGCTAAATAAAGTGCTTAAAGTTACGTCAATTTTTACCCGAACTAAAGGCAAACGAGATAAAGACGCGCCAGGTGATAACAGTCCAATGCTTTATGCCCTAAAAGGCTTACACAACCTGAAAACCACACGTAAAGACATTATGCGGTTGAATGAGAGTTATCGACTGATTCTGGAAACATTTCTACAGGATGGTTTCCAATGGGATTGCATCATACCTCTGCCATCTTCCAGCCAGCTAACCTCGCTCTTTGCTAAAAAGGTCTGTAAAAATACCCGCATGGGGGTTTGCTATAATGAGGCCTTAGTGAAGATTACCGCCGCGCAGATATTGAGAGACCTTAATACTCTCGCCATTGGGGCAAAGGACAGATCCGCAATACACGAAGATATTAAGCGCTTCATCCGGTACAATTCCCCCGAAGCACCTTTCCAGATTAAGTCAATCAAGAGGGTTCACTTGCGTCAGCATATTAACCCTCTTATGTGGGGGGGATTACCGTCTGGCACTGCGGAACCGCGCAATATTTTACTCGTCGATGATATGATTACATCTGGTACATCACTACTATGTGCGCTCAATGCTATCCAGAACTATTACCCTGCCGTTAACGTGCAAGCATTAACATTATTTGGTTCGTCGAAATAGTAGAACACTACTACCAAATCGTTTGCATTCGACGATCATAAAAACTATAATTTTCTCAAGAGCTGGTATGAGCGGCCCTGCTCTATAAATTATCGAACGTCGCCCGCGCTGCGCGTGTGTAGCCTGTCTGTAAGGGACAAATTCACTTCTTAGAAAGCGGCTAGGACAACGGCAAGTTGTAAAATGCAAACCAATGGGCACCTTATCGGTGCCCTTTCCTTTTATGTTTACGTGCTGCCTTCAGGCCGTTCTTAGTTCTCTCGTGTAGCATCGTACGCTCAAACTCGGCAAACGAACCGACAATCTGCATCATCATTCGCCCCGTGGGGTAGCGGTATCGATGGCTTCAGTCAGGCTTTCGAAATCTGCTCCGGCAAACTGATCCCACTGCTCGTCAGTTGCCCCATATTGCAGTAGATCACACAAGCGGCATCAATCAAAGACATCGCAATTGCCGCTCCACTGCCTTCACCAAGGCGCAAATCCAGATGAAGATAAGGTTGCAGACGCAAATGCTGTAATGCCAGCACTGCGCCTTTTTCTGCTGACAGGTGTGAAGGGATACAGTAATCCCTTGCAATAGGCGCCATCTGGCAGGCGGCCAATGCAGAGGCATAAGAGAGAAAACCATCAAGAACGACAGGAACACCTGACGCTGCTGCTCCGAGAATCACTCCCGTCATACCGACAAGGTCAAACCCGCCTACTTTTGCCAATACATCAAGCGCATCATTCCCATTCGGCTGATTGACGATAATCGACTGACGCACAACGGAACCTTTGTGCATAAGCCGCTTAATGGGCAAATTAGCACCCTGCCCAACCACATCATGGGGATCACTGCCCGTCAGCACGCTGATGACTGCCGCGGCCGGCGTGGTATTGGCAATCCCCAACTCTCCCACACCCAATACGGAAACCCCTGCGGCAATACGCTGTTGTACCAGTTGTGCGCTCGCCAGCAACAGAGTTTCAGCCTGTGCATATTCCATGGCCGCACCCTGTGCAATATTGCCACAGCCACGTGCCAATTTTAGGGACAACAAATTGTCAATCGGATCACCATCGATCCCAATATCCACGGGCAACACATGGGTACCGCTGTTTTTCGCCAGTACACAGACCCCAGTTATCCCTTGCAGCATATTCCGTGCCTGTATAGCCGTGACATTCTTGGGTGAAATTGCCACACCTTCGTCATATACCCCATGATCGGCACACATGACGATGATCTCTTTTTGCAGATTGCGAAGATCCCGGATCCCCGGCATGCCTGAAAGCTGGATCGCCAGTGCTTCAAGACGCCCCAAACTGCCCAGCGGTTTGACCAGACTGTCAATGTGTTGCACCGCTGTTTCCATTTTCGCCTGATTCAGCGGCTGGATTGCATCAAGTAAAGATTGAAGAGTCATATGCATCATTCTGGCTATTCTTCAGGCCGATATTCTGCCCGCCCATTGAAGATACGCAATGTGATAAACCCCGTGTGATTATCGACGACGCTATAAGCACCTTGCTGAAAGGGGAAAGACCACATGGCTTCTGTCGGCAGATTGAGCAGCCTGGTCAGTAGCAGTGCCAGGGCTCCCTGATGTGCAACAATCAGTTGATTTCCCTCTGCCGTGGCAGAACGCACTTCATCGGCATAACTTCCCACCCGGGCAGCAAAGTCCCTGAACGCCTCTCCTCCCGTTGGGCAGGCATTTTGCCAGTCAGACAACCAATGTGCCCACGCCTGCGGATCGTCTTTGGCAATCATTTCATGATGACATAACTCCCATGCCCCAAAATCCAATTCATTAAGGCGATGCTCAGGCTCTATTGCAAAGGGGGAAATAATGCGTGCCGTATGCTGTGCTCGCTGCATCTCACTACAGTGGACCGATTGGAAATCGACGTGTTTCAGCGCAGCAGCGACCTGTTGCGCCTGTTTGATCCCCGCCTCCGTCAATGGCAAATCTGTGCTGCCACAAAAAACGCCGTTAATGTTGGCTTCCGTTTGCCCGTGTCGAACGAGAAAAAGCCGCATTGGATTATTTTCTCCAAATTGATTACCCAATCTATTTCCAGATCATGACCAGCAGAAAAATGACTTCCCCTGCTTCAATTGAAGCACCCAGCGTATCGCCGGTCTGACCACCAAGACGATAATTAAAATAGAAGGCCAATCCATAAATGACGATCAATGTCACCATCATGGCAATTAGCCCTTGCCAGTCTCCGAGCGCGATGACTAATACTGTGCCACTTAATAGGGTGAGAACCGTGGAGCGTGGAGTCATTCGACCAATATAACTGCTTCCCATGCCTTCACCTTCACGGGCGTAACGCTGTTCATACATCAGCAGCACGACGGCAGTGCGCCCGACAATCGGTGCGCACGTCAGCAAGGCAAATAGCTCAAGAGGAGGATGATAAGAAAGCTCTGCCACGGCGAAAACCTTAAGGAAAAGACAGAAAATCAACCCCAGACCGCCATACGTACCGAGACGGCTATCGCGCATGATCGCCAGCATTGTTTCTCGCCGGCGGGCAGAGAAAAGGCCATCACAGGTATCGGCCAAACCGTCTAAATGTAACCCGCCTGTCAGCAGTGCCAATGCCAGCACATAGCCAATGGCACCGATATACATACCGCCGCCAGATTGACTAATCGAGAGCGAAATCAGGGCAGCCAACCCGCCAATAATCAGGCCAATCACCGGAAAATTCGGCACGCCGCGCCAATACTGGCTGAAATCAACCCCCTCCGCCCATTTTGCAGGCACGGGAAGCCGTGTCATAAATTGCAATGTCGCCCAAAAGAGATTCAGCTTCATTTAATTCTTACTCCAATCCCTGAGACCATCAGCCAGACCTCTTTAGCCGCCTGCGCCAGTTTTTGGTTCACGCGCCCGGCGATATCGGCAAAATGACGTGCCAGCCGGTTTTCAGGCATAATGCCCATGCCCACTTCATTCGTCACCAAATACACCGGAGTCGGGCAATGCAGGCCAGCCGCGATCAAGTCATCTATCTGACGCTGAATAAATCCCTCCAATGATGCAAAATCCCATTCATCGGGTGATGCCCCCGCCGATTTGTCAAACAGCAGGTTGGCAATCAACGTTGTTACACATTCAAGTATCACGCCCTCTTCGGGTTGCCGATGCTGGCGGATCACGCTGGCCAAGTCTTGATAACCCTCCCAAGTCCGCCAGTGTGAAGGGCGCTCCTGCCTATGCCGCTCGATACGAGCCGCCATTTCTTCATCCGTAACCTGCGCCGTAGCAATATAAAGTACCTGCTCACACTGCCCCGCAATTAGCCGTTCTGTGTAGGCACTTTTACCGCTCCGCGCACCTCCCGTCACCAAAATCATTTTGTGATCCCAAACTCCGTAAAGCCACAATGCTCACACGATACGCTCTGTTTTTGCAATCAGTGATGCTCTTCATGCTCTTTCATTAACTGATAGATACGATCAATATCGAGATGCTCACGCATACTGGCGGCCAGAATATTGAACTGTTTTTCTTTGTGCTGGACGTAATTGAACGTCACATTTTCCAATGGCACGAGGCCTTTTTGGCGACGAAGCTGGTTCAGTAATGGGCGAGTAAAGGTATTCTGATCAAACAGGCCATGCAGGTAACTGCCCATTACCGATCCTGACTGATTGACTGCGCCGTCAAACCAGACTGTCTCCTCTCCATTACGCAGATGCATTTTGGCAAATGGCCTTGTCTGCTCGCCAAGCTGTGTAATTCCCATATGAATCTCATAGCCTGCAATCGGCTGCTCGCTGCATGAATTCAGCATTCCCGTCAGCTCAGGCATGACAACGCCCTTAACCTGTGCAGTGTGTTTTTCATTGGCAAACTGAGTGTCAGCATCCAGTAATCCCAAGCCTGCCATCCGGTTTAAGCCTGATTCAACCTCATCAATGATCTGTTTTCCCAGCATCTGATAGCCGCCACAGATCCCAATGATCGGAATTCTTGACTGGTGCGCAGCGATAACTGCCTGATCAAGCCCTTGGATCTTTAACCATGATAAGTCACCCAAGGTATTTTTGCTGCCCGGCAGAATAATCAGATCAGCTCCGTGAAATGCCGAGGGATCAGAGACATAACGTAGATGAACATCAGGTTGTGCCGCCAACGCGTTAAAATCCGTGAAATTGGCGATATGAGGCAACTGGATAACCGCGATATCCAGCCAATTTTCTGCGTGCTTACCAGAGTGATCATATTTGCCGACCTGCAAGGCGACGCTGTCCTCATCTTCCAGATCGAGATCCAGCCACGGCAGCACACCCAATATCGGCACTTGTGTCAGATCTTCGATCTGATCAATCCCTGATTGCAGTAAAGCCGGATCGCCACGGAACTTATTGATGATCACGCCTTTGACCCGTGCTCTTTCCTCTGGCCTGAGAAGTGCCAGCGTGCCATAAATCGCGGCAAACACGCCGCCACGATCAATATCCGCGACCAGAATGACCGGAACATCCGCCAACTCTGCCATGCCCATGTTGACGATATCGCGATCGCGCAAATTGATTTCAGCCGGACTCCCCGCACCTTCCAGTACCATAATGTCGGTTTCCGCTGCGAGGCTGTCATAGGCAGCCAAAATCTGCTGTTGGAGCTGTGGCTTATATTCGTGATATTCCACGGCGTTCATGCTGCATACTACTTTGCCCATGAAAATCACCTGCGCTTTACGATCGCTGGTGGGTTTCAGCAAAACCGGATTCATACGCACATCCGGCTCAATACCTGCCGCTTCTGCCTGAAATATCTGCGCCCGCCCCATCTCTTTGCCATCGGCGGTAATACCCGAATTGAGCGCCATATTTTGCGATTTGAAAGGAATGCAGCGATGGCCGTCCTGTAAAAAGATCCGGCAAAATCCGGCTACCAGCACGCTTTTGCCCACATCAGAAGCTGTTCCCTGAATCATCAGAGATAATGTCATTGTCGTTCCTCCCTTGTTCTATGCAGGATAGCAAAAAACTCCTGCTCTGTTTTGCACAGAGGCAACCCGGCTTCACTGTGTACTTTCACCAGCCACGGCTGTACCAAGCCTGCCTGTTCCAACAGATCTTTTTGCAGTAAGACGATTTCTGGTTTACCTGAACTGATCACCCGACCCTTTGCCAGTACATATAAACCATCACAGATCTGATAGATCAAATCTATATCATGGCTGGAAATAATGATCCGCTTACCCCCTGCGGCAATCATGGCGATGATCTCCAGCATTTGCTGACGGCCAGAAGGATCAAGCCCCGCTGTCGGCTCATCCAGCAACAAGTAATCAAATTCCATCACTAATGCCCCCGCAATCGCCACCCGCTTTTTCTGACCAAAACTCAAGTATTGAATCGGCTTGTTGCGGAAAGCATGGGCGTCCACCAATGTCAGTGCACGTTCTATCCTGCGCTGAATTTCGGCCTCCTCCACACCCAGATTACGCAGGCTGAAAGCCAAATCGCTGTCAATGTCGGTATAAAAGATCTGTTGATCCGGATCTTGAAATACCGTGACGACCCGCTGACGCAACGCCATCAACCTTTTTTTACTGTAATCCAATGGCGCATTATCCCACCAGACAGCGCCTTGTTGTGGACGCAGGATACCGGAAAGGTTCATCAGCAACGTCGATTTACCACAACCATTCGCCCCGATAATTCCGGTAACTTGATGATGGCTGAAATCAAGTGTCAAATCCTGCAAGATAGGCTCATCCTGATAACTGAAATGCAGTGCCTGCGTCGCCAGCATAATCGCCTCCTTTTATCGAAGCCACAATTCCCCAGGTTATAGATGAAAATCACCCTGATACAGTTTGAGTGTCAGCGCCACACTCATCTGCTGATAACGGCTCATCACCCGCGCAAACAGCATACCAACCAGCATCGCCAGTGAGCGGTAGCCCGTTCGCAGAGAACGATAACCAAAGCGCAGTGATTGTGCGCGGTGGATCGCGGCCGCTTCCTCCACAAAGATAAAAATAAAGCGCCATGTCAACAGGATCTGTTCAATCAAGAGATGGGGAACACGGCAGAATTTCAGTAACTTAATCATCTGCTCAAAGGGCATATTCAGCATAAACCAGAATGTTGCCGCCAACGTTGCAAGGCTACGCCAGAGCGTCTGATTAGCCATGTTTACGCCCTGTGAATCAATCCCCAGCCAATATTGCCCTACTTTAAATCCCCACAACAGGCTGTCCGGCTGCAAACTGGCGGACAGTACGATAGCAATCAGACCAATGCCGAGAAACCCCAGCGGGATCAACAGCCATTTCAGGTAGCGCAGCAGGCTGATCCGCAGCAGATAGCAGGTGAATAGGGCAAGGCCAAATAACAGTGCGGCCTGCCATACGGGGGATAGCCCCATCGCCAGCACCATAAACAGCAGATACAGGGCGAATTTCGCCCTGGGATCTTTATTGCGCCAACGGCTCTGGTCGCTCAGTTTATCAATGCCGATCATGATCTTTACGGCCACGACGATAATAACCAAGGATGTAGAAAATCACGGCAGTACCGAGGCTGCCCTGTAATGTGAACAACAGGCTTTCAATTTCGCCGCTGGCCGGTTCATATAAGGATTCGAACCAAGGGGTATAATTGGGCGCAATTTCCATGATTTGCGCTTCAGCCTGACCATCCGCGCCACCAAACTCCCCACCGTGATCGATGAAAAACGGAATAACGCACAGGGCAACCAGCAGAGACAGCAATATTAATGTCTTTTTCATCTTCAACACTCCTTAAAAACTGCGAGCCTGAATTAATTGTCTTTTCACTAACTGATCGTAAATCAGCACGGTCAGTAAACCTTCAGCAACCGCAATCGGTAGCTGGGTTATGCAGAAAATGCCCATAAATTTGATGATGGCTGCCCCCATGCCAAGTTGTGGATCGGGGAAAGCGACACCCAACTGAATGGAGGTGACGGCATAGGTGACAATATCGGCGATAAAAGCACAGAAGAAGACACCGATATCTTTGCGTACGCCTATTTTGCAGGAGAAACGCCATACCAGATACCCCACCAGCGGGCCAATCACGGCCATTGACATGCCGTTAGCCCCCAGCGTGGTGACGCCGCCGTGCGCCAGCAGCAACGCCTGAAACAGCAGGACAATCGCACCCAGTACCGCAACAACAGAAGGGCCAAACAAGATCACCGCCAGCGCGACTCCGGTCGGATGAGAACAGCTTCCGGTGACAGAGGGGATTTTCAACGCAGACAGGACGAAAATAAATGCACCACACAGTGCCAGCAACACTTTCTGGTTACTGTCTTCCTGCACAATCTGACGCAGCCTCATAATGCCTGCCGCCAAAAAGGGCAGAAAAGCCAGCCACCATGCAATTGCCCACATCGGGGGCAAAAACCCCTCCATGACATGCATGGCGAACGCTTCCTGCGGGGCCAACGTTAAAAGCAGTGCGATAGCCGCACCAGATAACGAAAACTTCGTTAGTTTCTGTTGCATAACTCACCTCGATAATTGCCAGTTTTTATTAATCAAAATCGTTGAGAAATACGATAGCCCCTGCCCGCTATCCAATGCGTCGAGATGCCGCCAGCACTGTTCTGTCGGCAAGGTCGCATCAGCCATCATCAGCGCGTGTTGCAGGAGTTGGTGGCGCTGGAGCAGCCCGCGTATCCGTTCAAAATTCGAGTAAACTTTCATCAGGACGATGCAGTCATGATTGAGCAAGGCTTGCTCCAAAACCGCATCGGGAGCCGTACCGGCGATAACGGACAAGGTTTGATTTTCCATCGCCAATGGCATTGCACTGCGTGCCGCAATCGCCGCAAATGAGGTAATTCCCGGTACGATTTCCAGCCACGGCGGATTGCCGATCCGCTCCAGCAGAAACACCCACGTACTGAACAGCATCGGATCGCCCAGTGTGATAAAGCCGACTTTTCTGCCTTTCGCCACTTCTTCTTGCAGGGCTTGTGCGACTCTATCCCACACGACTTCTTTTTCTACCCGGTCTGATTTCATTAAAAAATGGTAAGTGCACACTTCAGTTTCAGGTGAGAGATATTCTTCAACGATGGAATGAGCGAGGCTCTGAACGCCTTTTTTGCCAGAAGGAGCATAAATGACATCCAGCCTGGCCAGAATACGGGCAGCCCGTACAGTAATCAGATCACTCGCTCCGGGGCCAACCCCTATGACATACAGTTTTCCGCTCATCACGCGTCCTCCCTGACCTTTTCATTCATGGCATCCGCAAGATGAGCAACAAACATCTGCCGGATCATCGGGTTTTCGCCTAATCCCTGCAACCAAGGGATGGCAGTCATACCGGCCTTTTCCAACTGTGATTTCCAAGAACCACTTTCACCAGAAGCCATATCATTAATGGCATGATCCCCTGCCACCAGCATCAACGGCATCAAGTGGACTTTACGGATGCCTTCGGCTTTCAGTCCCTTGATAATCAAAGCAATTTCCGGGTAGCTTTCCACTGCCCCCACGCGAGCCGGAAAGTGATAATGCGTCATCAAGTGATCCAGACAGGCATAAGCAGAAAAAGCGGGGTGAGTCGTACCGTGTCCCATGAAGACCACACACTCTTTGTCACCCAATCTGGGGAGCTGGTGGTGCAGCGCTCTCATCAATTGCAGATAGTCTTCAAAATTGCTCAGTAAAGGGGCTCCCAGTACCAAACGTTGAAATTGCGGACGGAATCTTTCTACTTCATGGAGAACTTTTTCATACTCGTCACCTTTGATGATATGCAGGCACTGAACCGCGACATCGTGATAACCGGCGTGATGCAGTCTGGTCAGCGCCTCGAGAGGCGTATCAATGTGAATGCCATCGCGCTCCCGCAATTTGCGAATAATCATACCGGAGGTAAAAGCGCAAAACAGTTCCCTATCAGGAAAGACAGAAGCCAACTGCTGCTCACAGGCTTCAATATTATTTTTTCGCGTTTCTGGATAACTGGTTCCGAAACTGATCACCAAGAGTGCTTTTTTCATCGCGTTATCCCTTATTAGTTAGCTATCACGGGGAAACTCGCCAATAGCTGCGCCATCTCTTCCAGACTATTGGCCTGCATAATTCCCTCACCGTTAAACGGATGTACCGGACGGCAGATCACGATGCAGGGCAGTCCCAGCGCAAGGCACGGCTCGACTTTATCCTTGAAACCGCCCTGTTCACCGGATTCTTTAGTAATGACCACATCCGCCTGACAAAATTGGTAAAATGCCCGATTAAAATCGGCACTGAATGGGCCTTTCAGGGCAAAAATCTGATCAACCGACAGGCCGCAGGATTCACATAGCGCCAAGACTTCTGCCGTCGGCAAGACACGCGCCAGCACGGTTTTTCCCGCCAAACGGCTAACATAATCGGCCAATTGTTTGCTGCCGGTGGTCAGCAAAATCCGTTCGCCTAATCTGGCGGCCACTTCGCACGCCTGATCAAGGGTCGTCACTTTATGGATCAAGGCATGTTCGACATCATCAATATCACTCGGACGGATATAACGGATCAGGGGAATATCCAGCTTCTGACAGGCCTGCACGATGTTTTGGCTCAACCGCTCGGCATAAGGATGAGAAGCATCAATGACCCTCTGCGTTCTCTGTTTTTGCAGATAATCCACCATGCCCTCCGCTTCCATCCGGCCAATCACAATGTCACCGCGGATATCAGCCGCCTGCTGCGCTCCCGTGGGCGTGGCAACAGACAGGCGATAGCCAATGCCAGCGCTATCCATCATCATGCAAATCTGGCGGGCATCACTCGTGCCGCCAAAAATATGGATTTGTGGCTGTTTCACAATCTGTACCCCCTTGGTGTGATCATCAGCCCATCACGCACGTAAGTGGATTGATTGCCGACAATCACCAGACTGCGCATATCAACGCGGGAAAAATCCATCTCGCCAAAAGTGGTCAGCCATTTTTCTTCTTTCTTACGCCCCGCCGCCTTAACCACACCGACGGGTGTTTCTGCCGGCGTCCACGGTGCCATCAACGCAAAGGCTCGTGCCAGATGGTCTTCGCGGCCACGGCTGCGCGGATTGTAGAAACACACCACGAAATCCGCTTCCGCGGCTGCCCGTACCCGTTTTTCAATCACCGCCCACGGAGTGAGCAAATCGCTCAGGCTGATATGACAGAAATCGTGCATCAGAGGAGCACCAAGCAGTGAAGCGCAAGCGGTACTGGCCGTCACGCCAGCCACCAGACGCACTTCTACATGACGTTCATGCTGACTGACTAGTTCCAGAACCAGCCCCGCCATGCCATAAATCCCCGCATCACCGCTACAGACCAGCGCGACGTTTTTGCCTTCTTCTGCCAGATCAATCGCCACCTGACAGCGCTCAATCTCTTTACACATGCCGGTTTTGATAATCTCTTTATCGCCCACCAGCGGCTTTACCAAATGGGTGTAGGTTTTGTAACCCACCACGATGTCCGCGGCTTTCAGTGCGGCTATCGCTTCCTGCGTCATCATGGCTTCACTGCCGGGGCCTATTCCAATGACGGTTAACATGGCTGCAATACTCCTAATGTGATAGTGACGCCCTGCTCACGCAGGGTATGGCCAACCAGCTGCCCCTGGCTCATCAGCCAGGCAACGGGTTGGGAGACACAACCGACGCCCACGGTTTTGCGCACGAATTCAGAGGCAGGGAATGCCTGTTCACATTGGGCGAGCTGGTTAACAGAGAAAATTTGAAAAGGAATGCGGCGTTTTTCCGCCAGTTGAACTAAAGCCGGCTCTTCTTGTTTCAATTCCACACTGCCGATGGCTTTTAATGCCAGAGGGTCAAAATCATATTCTGCCAGATGACGATCCAATAATTGCGCGACCCGTTCAGCGGCGACCCCGCGTCGGCAGCCAATACCCGCGATAATCCGGCGTGGCACTAATTTGAAGGTCGGGATCGCCAATACGGGTATTGCCCGTCGGTGGCTGACGTAAACTAAAGCATCGAGTTCCGGCAGATCATCAAGGGACTCCACCGGAATAAATCCACGGGTATCACACTGCCCTTTTTCGTCAATCAGCGCCGGATGCCACCATATTCCCACTCGTTTGCCATTGACCAGCATTTGGTTCACTGTCTTGACGCTGGCGCGAAAATCTGCCATTTCGCCATCAATTTGCTGGGATAACACATCAAGTGCAGCGATTTTGTTGACATCCGTTGCAGTTGTGATAACCGCCTGTCCGCCAAGCAGATCCGCAACCTGTCGCGCCAGATCATTCGCACCGCCCATATGCCCCGATAACAGGCTGATGGCAAACTGGCCTTTTTCATCCAGCACAACAACCGCCGGATCAGTCAGTTTGTCCCTGAGCAGTGGCGCAATCACGCGGATGGCGATCCCCGTCGCACCGACCATAACCAGCGAGCCATATTGGATGAACGCATTGCGTACCGTATTGGCAAAGCCACTGTCGAAAGCCCTGAACCCCGTTTCCACCAGTTCAGGGGAAGTAAAACAATCCACGGCCAGATGAGATTGCAGACGGCGCGCTAATGCCATGCCGCCGAATGTCAGGCAGAACAACGCGATCCGCTCATCATGCTTGACGATATTCATGGCTGAACCCCGCATCATACAGTTTTGAGTAGTGGTACTCCTCGCCAAGAAACGCACCGACCAAAATCAGGGCGGTTTTCTGAATACCTGCCGTGTGTACCTGTTCAGCAATCGTGTCCAATGTGCCGCGAACAATCTGGCAATCCGGCCACGTTGCTTTGTAAACCACCACGACGGGGGTTTCCTGCGGATAGCCACCCTGCCTCAACCGAGCAGCGACGCCAGCCATATCCTGCACCGACAGGAAGATCGCCATAGATGTCTGATGAGCCGCAAAGGCTTCCAGTGTTTCCCGTGGCGGCACCGGCGTTCGGCCAGCCATGCGGGTGATGATCAGGCTTTGCGCAACTTCGGGGACGGTATATTCCACCCCCAATTGCGCAGCCGCACCAAGAAAGGCGCTGACTCCCGGCACAGAGACAAAACCTGTGCCCTGACGGGTCAGCATTTCGGCCTGCTCACGAATAGAGCCGAATAGCGATAGATCTCCCGTTTGCAGGCGCACAACTAATTTTCCAGCGTTGACGCTGCTCACCATCAAATCAGTAATTTCCTGTAATGTCAGACGGGCGCTGTCATGGCACTCTGCATCCGCGCGGCAATATTCCAGCAGTTCCCGATTAATCAGCGATCCGGCATAAATCACCACTTGCGCCTGTTGCAACAACTGGTACCCCTTCAAGGTGATCAGAGTTTTATCTCCCGGCCCCGCCCCAACAAACCAGACTTTTCCGGCATCAAAACGCGCAGGTTCGGTATCAACATACTCAGTCATAAGCACTCTCCTTTGGATCGGACAGGTGTTCGAAAAACTTCTGGCAGGAAATCAAATAGGTGGGGTTGTTAGGTTTGAAATAGTGCCCCTGCCCCAACGGGGTCAATTCCCCAATCTGAATTTCACGGCCATCAAGGGACACCACCTGACAAGATTGCAGGTGCGCCAATGCCTGCATAAAGTTTTCCAGCAGGATAAACGTCATCACCAAACGCCCACCTTGATGCAGATGTTCCAGCGCCCAATCGATTAATTCCGTCAAGTGCCCACCCGTTCCGCCGATAAAAATGGCATCGGCGGCTTCTTCCAAGGGCAGCGGTGCAACACCCGCCTGAATGCGGACAGTGTGACAGCCAAAGTGTCGGACATTTTCATAGATCAGTGCCAGCGCCTCTTCCTTACGTTCAATCGCGAGGACATCCAGCGTGGGATAACGTAATGCAGCTTCAATACTGACGCTGCCTGTCCCCGCCCCGACATCAATCAGACGTCGGGCTTTTGCCAGTTCCAGCCGTTCCAGTGCCAGCGCTCTGACAGTTTCTTTGGTCATGGGAATGCGATGACCACGCAAAAACAGTTCATCTTTCATTAAGGATCACCACCACGTTCAAGCCATAATTAATGTCACCGCATTCGGCGACCTGTTGCGCACTCAGACAAACAATCCGCTCGTTTTCCTGTGACAAGTTTTCACCAATCACCATCCGGCGATGCTGCCCGCGTGCCAAAATCTCTTCCGCAATCTGGCGGGGGCCAATCACCTCATCCGTCACCATTGCGATTTTTTCGTGCCGGAGCAGCCAGTCAAAATCCGGTTTTCGACCGTGGCTGCTGGTAAGGTAGATATCGTTCATATCCAGCAGAATTCGGGCGCACAGATATTGAATGGCACTGATGCCAGAAATGATGCGAATGTTTTGCGGCTCGCCGACAAAATGTTCAGCGATGCGTTTACCAATGCCATAAAACAGGGGATCGCCCGACGCCAGCACGACAACCTGCTGATATTGGCGCTGTTCAAGCCATTGCATCAATCCGTCCATATCGGCATTCAAACGGCGGGTTTCGCCACGGAAATGGGGAAATTCAGCCAGATGACGTGCGCCTCCCACCAAGATTTCCGCCTGTTTGATGGCGGCCAGCGCGGCCAGCGTCTGATTTGCGATGGCGCCGGGGCCGATGCCAACGACCGTAATCATCGGAACCCCTCCACAATCTCATCCACTGGCCGATTGCAGCCCAGGACTTGATTATCAAAGGAGAAAAGAATGGCATCGCACTGTGGCCTGCCGCTGGAAAAACGCAGCATTTGATCAACGCGTCCGCAGATCTTCCGGGCAATCTGCTGATGCACCGCCTGCCAGCCACGTTCCGCGATCAGTTCGATGGCGGCTTCGGTGGTATCACAGTGATCAACGGCCTGAATCAATTCGAAAGGCGCACCCATTACGGCAAGGTTGGCGATCAGCGTTTCCATACGGCCATCCGCGATATGGCTGTGGGTATGGAAAATACCCGCTGCGATTTTCACCAGCTTGCCGACATGCCCCACCAGTACCACATGGCTAAACTGTAAACGCACCGCTTCCTGAAGCATGTAGCCGACAAAGTTACTCATCGTCACCACATAATTTCCGTCAATACCCAACTGCTGACTGACAAAACGCTCACCGTGATTACCCGGCACAAAGATAATCCGATCCAACCCGCTGGCGCGTTTAGCTTCCAATTCCAGCGCCAGCGAACGCTTCCAGCTCTCTTCTGACATCGGCATGACGATGCCCGTCGTACCGATAATCGAAATTCCCCCTTTGATCCCCAGCCGGTCGTTATAGGTTTTCTTCGCCCGCTCCTCCCCCTCTGGCGCAAAGATCACAATATCCGCCCCACGCTGAAGACCAATCACCTCACGCACCGCTTCTTCGATGGTGTGCCGCGGCGTTTTATTGATGGCCGCCCAGCCTATTGGCAGACCGATCCCGACCCGCGTGACTCTGCCAACCCCTTCACCGCCATCCAGCGTGATAATTCCGCTGTCATTCAGGGAGACGCGAGCAAAAATCAACATACCGTGGGTGGCGTCAACATCATCACCGCCATCTTTGCGGATCGCCGCAACCGCCTGCTGACCTTCAATCAGCGGCTGTTCAACGTTCAAGGCCAACGTGACGCCGGAAGGAGTTACGATGGAAACTTGATGGATAATCTGCTGGCGCAGGATCATTAACGCCGCCACCCGCGCAGCAGCCGTGGCACAAGAGCCGGTGGTATAACCTTTGCGGTACTGTTTCCCCCGGTGCCAGACCGTACCAAGGCTTTCTGCCTGCGTGTTCGGTGTTCCATTCAACGTTTCATTCAACGTATCATTCATGCCGCACCTCCGGCATCCGATACAAAACAGCGTTGATAATCGCCGCGGCAATATTGCTGCCGCCTTTGCGCCCTCTCGCCGCAATGCAGCTCAAGCCGCTATGTATAAGCGCGTTTTTAGACTCTTCCGCCCCGACAAACCCCACCGGAACCCCGACGACGGCAATAGGCGCGGATTGATGTTCCAGCAAGCGAAACAGCGCAGTGGGGGCATTACCAAAGACAAAAATCTTCTCCCCTGCTTCTTGTAAAGCAATATCGACCGCCGCCATTGAACGGGTGATCTGCTGCACTTTCGCCATTTGCACGACACGGGGATCGCTGACATAACAACGACATTCACTGCCATATTGCGCCAGACGGGTTTTATTGATGCCGGATAACACCATCGTGGTATCGGTGTATAACGTGCAGCCGCGCAAGATCCCATCGCGAATACGATGCAGGGCATCCGGTGAGAAATGGAGGATATCGAGCCAGTCAAAATCAGCGGTGGTGTGGATCACCCGTTTAATCACCGCTTCCTGCCCGGCATCCACAAAACGATAATCAGGGCGCGATTCACGGATAATCTCCGTGATAATGTCAAAGCTATGTTGCTCAATCTGCTGAGGTTGTTGAATATACGAGCGTTGAGGATAGTTCATCTTGTTTCCTCTTCTTATAACACTGCGTTGAATGGCGTTACGCTGACCAGGCTATGCAGCAGCGCAAACAGCAGGAACGCCATCACCGATGCCACCCACATCATCTGCACGGACTGCGGGATATCTTCCGGTGTGACTTCACGCCGTGCGTCACCGATCCACGGTTTTTCAACCCGCTGATTAAAATAGACACTCGGCCCGCCAAGCCGGATACCCAATGCGCCTGCTACCGTGGCTTCCGGCCAGCCACTGTTGGGACTCCGGTGTTGGTAACGGTCACGCCAGCCGATACGCAGTGCCTGACGAAAATCCAACCCCTGCCACTTCGCCGCCAGCGCCAGCAAAAGCCAGCCCAAACGCGCAGGTATCCCGTTCGCCACATCGTCCATGCGAGCCGAGAACATGCCCAGCGCCCGATAACGGGGCGTCTTATAGCCCACCATCGAATCGAGGGTATTTACCGCCTTATAAGCCATCGCGAGTGGAGCGCCGCCAATCATCAGGAAGAACAACGGAGCAATCACGCCATCCACGCTGTTTTCTGCCACCGTTTCAATGGCGGCACGGCTAATTTGCGGCGGTTGTAACTGTGACGTCTCCCGTCCAACAATCTGAGCCAGTTGTTGACGGCTGGCCGCCAGATCGCCCTGTTTCAATGGCTGATAGACCGCATTGGCCGCATCACTCAGGCTACGTCCGGCCAGCACGGTATAAATCAGCCAGACTTCCACCAGCATGCCGAACCAGAACGCCACACCATAAGCCAACCACAGAACCAAATAACTCATCAGCCAGACACTGCCCACCACCACCAGCCACAATGCCACCCCGCCCCATTTCAAATCAGCTTCGGTTTTGCACCGCCGACGAATAATGCGCTCGGACTGGCTGATCAGCCGGCCTATCCAGCGCACCGGATGCGGCCAATGAGGGGGATCGCCCAGTTTCATATCGAGGACAAACGCCGCAAACCAAAGTAAAACGGTCATGATTGCCCCCTTGCCATCTGCTTGCGGGCTATCGTCAACCAGCGATGGAGCAAATCAGGGCATTGGGCAAAATGAACATGCAGATACCCCGCCAGCGTATTGCCGTTTTGATATCCGCCAAACCAGCTTTTCTGCGCCATGCCGCTACGCTGTTTGGTACAGTGGAATACCGGCGTCTCGGCGGACGTGAAATCAGAATAATGGAATTCATGCCCGCGCAGGGTTTCCCCCTTCGCCACCAAAAGCGTGTCGCAGATCGCCGTCGCCTCGCAGTAACCAAAGCGTTTCAGACTCTTTCCCATCTGGCTTTCACCGGCAATCAAACCCACCATAGGGTGGCGAACGCCCTCTGTATCGGTCAGGGCTTCACCGAGATACATCAGGCCGCCACATTCCGCATAAATGGCAATGCCTTTTCGTTGCGCCTGACGCAATGCCTCATGCATAGCGTGATTGGCCGCCAGTGACTGGGCATACATTTCAGGATATCCCCCGCCCAGATAGATCATCTGACACTCCGGCAACTGGCTATCGTGCAACGGACTGAAACGTTTGATGACCACACCCGCTTGTTCCAGCAACAGCAGGTTGTCGGAATAATAAAAATGAAAGGCTTCATCTTCCGCCAGTGCCAGCGTCAGCCCCTGACCGCTGGCCGGATCGACAAGGGAAGCAATATCGCCTTGCGGTAATGTCGGTAATGGAGTCAACGCCAGTAGCTTGTCCAGATCGACCGTCGTTTCTATCTGGTGCGCCAGATTCTGCCACTGTTCATCATGTTGGTTATTTCGCTCTTGGGACGGGATCAGCCCAAGATGACGGGAAGGCAGTGCGATATCCGGCATGACGGGAATATGCCCCAAGACGGGAAGGCCGCAATAGTCTTCAATCGCCTGTTTCAACAACTGAAAATGGCTATCATGGTTCACCCGGTTGATCAGCACACCCGCAATATTGACGGAAGGATCAAAGTGCTGAAACCCCATCACTGTGGCAGCAATGGACGTAGAAACCGCCTTGCCATCCACCACTAAAATCACCGGACAACCAAGCTGCTTTGCCAACGCCGCGCTACTGCAATAATCAGGGTCTGAACCATAGCCATCATATAGCCCCATGACGCCTTCAATAACGGCAACATCCTTATCGGCTACAGCCTGATTAAACAGGCCATTCAGAACAGGGACAGGCAGCATAAAAGCATCCAGATTGCGGGAAGCCACTCCTGTCACCGCACGATGCCAGCCACCATCCAGATAATCAGGCCCCACCTTGAATGGCTGAACCCGTAGCTGGCGGCACATTAGTGTGCGCATGATCCCCAGTGTGACGGTGGTTTTGCCACATCCGCTGCCTGTACCTGCAATGACAAAAGCATATTTCTGCCGCATAGGATTTCCCCAGACTATTTACTTCAAACTATTTACCTGAACCATTTAGCTAAAACTATTCCCTGCCATTAGAACTGGAATATCCAATCTCTCTCATTGATATTTATCAAATAAAACAGATTCAACCTATTTTAAATAACCAAATACACGCATAGCCTTAATAATAGGAAAATAAATTTATTTCATTATTATATTAATAAAACACCCAATAGGGTCTTAAAACAACCGTTTATTGATCACACAAGGAATACATTAACACTATCATTACAAACTGGAATTTTATATTAAAATAACGGAGAGTCATTAATCAATTTTCAAAATACACAGTTTTCATATTTATAAAAATACACATGATAACTTTTGTGATCTTGTTCATACTTATTGAATTTTAAACACTATTTTTATTCATGGATAAATAAAAATAATTATAGAAAAACAAATATACAGACAACAAAAATAAACATAACATATTGAATAATATTTATTTTTTATATGAAAATAATAAAACAAACTAAAATATAGATCATTAATATGACAAAAAAACTTTCATACAGATAAATATTTTCGGGTAATTATTATATGAATCAAAAGAATCCATTATTTTTAAATAAACGAATATTGACCTAAATCAAATTCATTTTATTCACACTCACGTAATAATACGTTAAATTAAAAACCAGATTGAATTGAGATTAAAAGAACGAGAAAAACACAATCCGGTCATTAAATATCATTCATACCACCCGCGTTCCTCTATACGCTTCTATATAAGAAGGAAAATATAAAGGGAGTTCTATGAATAAAGGCAAAGTATGGCTAATCGGAGCAGGCCCGGGCGAAGCCGCGTTAATTACTGTTAAAGGGCTGCATTACATTCAATCTGCGGATGTCATTGTGCATGATCGTCTCGTCAATCCTGAGTTGATTGCACAGGCACCAGAACACTGCGACATCATTAATGTTGGCAAAGAGCGCAATCACCACCCGATCCCGCAGGAAGAAATTAACCAGATTCTGGTTAAACACGCTCTGGCCGGGAAACAAATCGTGCGCCTGAAAGGCGGCGATCCTTATGTATTTGGACGCGGGGGCGAAGAAGCAGAAACGCTGGCACAACAGGGCATCGAATTTGAAATTATTCCGGGTATCAGTTCCGCCATTGGCGGGCTGGCTTATGCCGGCATTCCCGTTACCCACCGCGATTATGCATCCAGCTTCCATGTGGTGACCGGCCACCTTTCCCAAGGTAACGAACCACAAAACTGGCGCGCATTGGCCCAATTGGATGGCACGCTGATTATTCTGATGGGCATGAGCCGTCTGGCCGAAATCTGCCAGCAATTGATACAATTCGGTAAACCTCCCGCTACGCCCGCCGCGGTAATTATGTATGCCAGCCAGCCCAGACAGGAGATGACCATCGCTACACTGGCAACGCTGGCCGCAGAAGTTGAACATCACCAACTGCATGCGCCCGCATTGATTGTGATTGGTAATGTCGTCCGGTTAACTGAAATACTCGCCTTTACCTCCACCCCCATCACACTCAGTTCAACCGCAGTCATGATGAACCCTCTCACCCGGCAGGTGACATAATGAGTGAACACGGCGGCAATAGCATCGAAGTTGCTCAACGGTTCGGCATTCCAGCCAACGAACTCGTCGATTTCAGCGCCAATATCAACCCGTTGGGCGCACCAGAACGGGTGAAGGCGCTGATCAAAGATAACCTTGCCTGCATCGAAAAATACCCCGACGTAGAATATCGCCATTTGCATCAAGCGCTCGCTGACGCTCATCAGTGCGATACCGCTTCTGTGATAGCAGGCAATGGAGCGACAGAACTGATCTACGCCGTTGTCCGTTACCTCAACCCGAAACGCGCCCTGCTCCTCACCCCCGGATTCGCTGAATACCGCCGAGCCTTACAGCACGTTGGGGCTGAGATCATCGCGTATCCATTAACAGAAGACGCAGGATTTCAACCCGATCTACGCCTGCTAGATACACTGACAATGACCCAACCCGATTGTATTTTTATTGCTACGCCCAATAACCCAACCGGTTTAATGCCAGACAACCGGTTTCTGCAATCGTTGGTGCAACATTGTGAAGAGCACCGCATAGCGCTGATTGTTGATGAAGCCTTTATGGATTTTTTGCCCGATAACCGAGGTCTGATCCCGCACATTGCCGCCACCTGCCACCTTTATGTGCTGCGATCACTGACAAAATTTTTCGCCATTCCGGGATTGCGACTAGGCTATCTGGTCAGCGGGGATCGCGCAGGAATTGCGTGGATGAAAAGCCAGCGCGAACCGTGGTCTATTAATGCCCTTGCGGCACGGGTGGGTGAAATCTTGTTGGATGATCAGGCTTATATCACCGCTACCCATCAATGGCTAAAATTACAACAACATTATCTCTGGACGCACCTTTCCTCCTGCCCTGAACTCACCGTCTGGCCGCCTTCTGCGAATTTCCTGTTCTTTCGCTGCCATCAGCCCAGTCTTGATTTATGGCACACACTGCTTGAACATCGGCTGCTGATCCGCCATTGTAAAAACTATGTCGGCTTGGACGCGAGTTACTATCGAATCGCCGTGCGCAGCGAACAGGAAAACCAGCGCCTGATCGCCGCCATACAGCACATTTTCGAGCATGGCTGAAGCCTACTGCCCGGCTTCCTGCGGAGAACTGTTACAAGGGTGGCTATTCGGCGGAGAAAAATTGATCTCCTGCCCCATTAACTGGTTCAGTTGTGTCGCGGTCAGCGAAGGCCGTCCCTCTGCTGATGAACGGCCACGTATGCGCCAGATGGTGGAATTGCTGCTGGAACACTGGAGTGAACCGGCTGAATTATCGGCCTGCCTGCGCATCGAATACCAATCGACGATCCCAATAGCCAAAGGCATGGCCAGCAGTACCGCAGATATTGCCGCCACTGCACACGCCACGGCCAAATTACTGGGTAAATCGCTGAACAGCACCACCCTCGCGCAACTCTGCGTCAAGCTCGAACCGACTGACAGCACGGTGTTTGCACCATTAACGTTGTTCGATCACCTGACCGCCCAAACTCAGATCCCCTTCTCATGGCAGCCGAATATCGATATTTTGCTGTTGGAAAGTCGGCAAACTATTTTGACAGAAGAGTACCATCGGCGGGATCGCCATCAACTCTTGCTGGAAAGTGCGCCGCTGCTCCAACAAGCATGGCGGCAATTTCGTATAGCAAATAAATATCATGACAACTATCGTCTAGGGGAAGCCTGCACACTGAGCGCCATCGCGAGCCAGCCAATACTGCCTAAGCCCCGGTTTTATCAATTATTGGATTTAGTCGAACGAAGTGGAATTTATGGCCTGAACGTCGCCCATAGTGGCAGTGTCATTGGCTTGCTATGCAACAGCCATCAACACGATATGGATAATCTTCGCTGGCAGTTAGGCCAGAAACTTATTTCTGACTACTACCCACAGATACACCCTGTCAAAATGATTACGGGTGGCGTGCGTTAACAGGAATAATTTGCCAAAGAACGGATCATTGCGATCAACATTCCATAAATCAGAAGCTATTTTGCCCTGAACATTTTTTCGCATTATGCTTATGTTAAATAATATTATTTGAACAACCCGTCATACATTATGGAAAATATACATCTCGAACCTGCCACCTTTGACGCCTTTATGTCGCTCGATATCCGCGTAGGCAAAATCATCAAAGCAGAAAAAAACGAAAAAGCCATTAAGCCAGCCTATAAACTTTACATCGATTTTGGCAGTGATATCGGTGAAAAACAGAGCTCCGCCCAGATATGCCAAAACTACACAGAAGAACAATTAATCGGCAAACAAGTATTGGCAGTCGTCAACTTCCCACCAAGAAGAGTGGCGGGGTTTAAGTCAGAAGTCCTCGTTCTGGCCGCCGTCTGTGACGATCAAGGCACTGTACTGCTCCAGCCAGAACGAGACGTGACTCTGGGAACCCGGATGCTGTAATTTATATTTCCGTAAGATAACTTCCCGTGAAAGAGTAATGTGTCGGGTGTCAAAGCTAAAAGGAATAACATGAGAACACAAAAAAGATGTCTAGGTTATGTTGCCATTGTTGTTGATGATTACGACAAAGCTATTGATTATTACACAAATAAATTAGGATTTACGCTGGTAGAAGATACCCCACAGCCGGGTAAAAGATGGGTTGTCGTGACACCCGATCCTGAGAGTGATTGTAATTTATTATTGGCAAGGGCTTCCAACGAAAAGCAGGAAGCGTTTATTGGTAATCAGTGTGGTGGACGAGTATTCCTTTTCCTGCAAACTGACGACTTTTGGCGTGATTACCACAAAATGAAAGAAAACGGCGTTCATTTTTGTGAAGAACCCCGTCAGGAGGAATATGGTGTGGTGGTGGTATTTGAGGATATTTACGGGAATCGGTGGGATTTGTATCAGAATACAGTTTTACAATAGATAGCCATATTATTATCAACAGGTTTAGCCCAATCAAATGCCCCTTTACGCCCCGGCAAATGTGGCTCAAGTAAGTTCCAAATATGATCTGAAATATCATGACGACACTGTATAGTGATTAGTAAAAAGGTGTTGCGTTTCAGGGAACAGGGGCATATATTGTTTCTTGTGGCGCAACAGGGAGCATTAAGGAATGATCAAGAGTTTCAAGCATAAGGGATTACGTCTGTTTTTTGAGACGGGGAAGACATCTGGTATTAATTCTCAACATGCAAAAAAGCTCAAGCAGAGACTTGCTGTGATCAATGATGCGGAAGTTATAGGAGATATTAATCTACCCGGATACAGACTACACCCGTTAACTGGAGATAGAGAGGGTCAGTGGTCAGTTACTGTGTCAGGAAATTTGCGTGTGACATTCGAGTTTATTGATGGTGACGCATATATTGTTAACTATGAGGATTATCACTAATGAAGATGTTTAACCCACCCCATCCCGGTGAAGTTATTGCCGATGCTTTAGAAGAGTTGGGATTAGGTATTCGTGATCTTGCTAGGGCGTTAGATGTTGCTCCCTCTACAGCGCAACGTCTCGTGACATGTAAAGCATCTGTCACGCCAGAGATGGCTGTGAAGTTGTCCAAGGTTCTTGGTAGTAGCCCTCGGTTGTGGTTGAAATTGCAAGAGTCTTATAGCCTTGATAAAGCCGAAAAGACAGTTGATGTTTCAAAATTAACACCGCTCTTTACGCCGATAAATTATTAGTAAATATAAGCCACTAAAAAGTGGACTTTGTTTACGATTTTGTGGAATCGACATTTCACTCCAACTGGTTGGATATGTGACCAGTTCCTAATCTCTCATGCAACGAATAAATTGAACTGCCCTAACTAAAAGCCAGCACTTACATGCTGGCTTTTAAGTATCATGTTTTAATCAAGAACTTTTACTGACGTGATAGACCCAATAGGGTGAAAATCAGGAACTGTAGTTCTTATGTTTCCGTCAGGCAGGAAGTAATTCTGCGCAGCACCACCAAATACTAATAGCGATAGAGGAAAACGCGCATTTGGGTTATGAAACACCACTTACATCCAGCATGATAAAGCCAAAAACGGCCGAACCTAGGGTTAGCAGGCTCGGCCATTGGCGCTATTTCACCGTTATTGCATTGCTAATGCGAGAAAATCTTCTTCAATTACAGAAAATTAAGATGCCGCCCGTGGTTGAGCAACGACACGGCCAAGGCGGTATCGCTCAGCTGTATAGTCATGATCTCTCACCTCACTGTTACTGCTGATGATACGCAAAGCAAGATTTCCTACTCTAGGTAATTCCGCACCTTCATCACGTGTGGGTTCAGAAACATCACTGATAATAGCCGCTTTCCGCTGTTGATCTTGGCCGACAATGGTTCCCAATACCGCCATAAAATGGAAAGGATAACTCCCTTTATATTTCTTATTTCCACTCGTTTCCGCTAACATCAAGCCTTCGCCTATGTTGGGTACAGGTGTATCATCAATATCCCTGATCTGCTTACTATTCAGCGGTAACTGACCGCCTTCATCCCCAGCAAAATCATCATCAGAAGCATTAAAGGAAAAATGGCCTCCAGTGTGGGTTTTAAATTCTGGCTGTATGGAAACCTTATCGCTGGTTTCTTCTCCTTGAGCCTCAGCGGCATAATTAAAAGGCCTATCCCTGCCATGCAGACGATCAATAATATATTCCGTCGCACTGATACAGCTTTTTGGTATATCCTCTTTCAAACGGAACTGCGTAACATTGTTTGATAACCCCGGTACTTTTTCAAATAATTCTTCAGGCAAGAGTAACGCAGAAGTCTTGAGATCCTTGACCGTCCTATCCCCCGACACCAAATAGCCTTTATCATCTTTCACCTCAATCGTCGAACGCTTTTTGCTCAGAGTTAACCTGAATTCCACACCTTCAATGTTTTCAAATTCCGGCTCACGCTTACGTTTTGGCATCCTACCGTCGCTATCTTCCCAAGTTATCGGATTGTTTCTCACCATCCTGAACAAGTTCAGTCCATCTACCGTTCCCGCCGGATCGGCGCTCAACCATCGACCTGCCCAACTTTGGTAATAGCGATAACCGTAGTAATACAATCCCGTCGCATCCCGCTCCTTACCTGAATATCTGATGGTTTTATAATCCGCTTCCGTCTGGTTTTTTGCCGTCCATACTGACGTCCCCCCGTACGGATAGTATTCCTCCTGGCTGATCACCATCCCGGCACTGTTGACTTCCAGATTGCTGCTGCCTATTAAATTGTCATAGCTATAGCGTATCTGGTCGTTATTTATGCCATCTGGCAGCCCGTTTTCCCAATGCAGCACCCGAACTTGTGCCCGACCTGCCTCTCCGACCGTGATAGTGTGCAAAGCTTCTTTCAAGGTGCTGCCACTCTGAGTAGTGCGTAACTCTAGCCCCGGCAGGTAAATCACCTGCTGCATCTGGCTTCCGCTGCCGGTCTGTTGCGTACTCACTTTCACTATGCGCTGGCTGTCAGCATCATAGCGGTAAGTTTCTTTATCTGACTGAGCGCCCCTGCTAACAGGCGTAACCTGCTGTAGCTCTCCCCTGCCTGTCCAGATAAGCGGCTGCCCCGGCAAGAGCTGTAGCTGATGTCCCCCCTGATCAAACAACGCATCCACTTGTGCGGGATCTTTCGTCAGGGTATTAAGCACCGCCCGATTACTGCGGTTTGATACGGTGATGTCATTCGTATAATTGTTATTGCTTATCGGTGCGCTATGGCGAATTTGCGTCAGGTTGCCTCCTTCGTCATAGGTATAGTTGCGGGTGTAGTGGGTATAACTGCTGTTGTCTGTCGGCAATGGAATGACAGGATGAGGCAGAGAAGTGTTCTGTTGACCGATATTGGCGAGTTCTCTACCGGTAGCCACAACCAACTGGTACAGGCTGTCATAGGTGTACGTGTTGGCTGCATCTACTTTCTGATTGCGCCAGAAGCGGGTGGCTTCCGCATCATTAACCACGCTGAGTACATTCCCCACCGGATCATAGTCATAGCGCAGATCCAGCAGAACTTTCGCTCCCGCAGCATGGCCTGCCGGCCGTTCGGTTTTAATGCCAATCAGCCGTTGCGTTTCCACTTCATAGCGGTAAGTCGTCACCAGCCCATTGCCATGCTCCTCCCGCAGTTTTTGCCCGGCTGCTGAGTAGGTCTGGGATTTAAGAATCACCTGCTCAGTTTGCCCTTTCAGGGTCAGCCAACTGCCACGCAGTAAGCCCGCTACATCATAGGCCATGCGCTGTCTATTGCCTTTCGCATCGGTCTGGGTCAGCAACATCCCCGTGGCATCGGTCGTCGTCGTGGTAGTAAAGACCTCTGGCGATAACAGGGCATTCCAAGCCGGCTCGTCATTTCCCTGCCAATCTGCATTGACATCATCTTTCAGTAACTGACGGCTGACAGACTGGGGAACATTCGTCAGAGAAATACTGTTTGTCAGATTCAAACCCGCAGTATCGTAGTGTCGGGTATAAGCACCTGCCAAATTCTGAGCTTGCTCTGACGGGTTATTACCCGCCCAAACGAAACGCCCGGTTATCTGGGATGTGCCCTCTTTCGGTTGTTCGGTGATACTTAGGAGGCGCCCCGGCAAGGTGCTGTCTTCATACTGCCAAGTCCGAATAACATTGGTTGCATTCACATTCAGCACCGGACGATTAGCAATATCATCCAGCGAGACGTTGCTACCTGCATCCACACTATCAGTACGCAGCACTTCTCCCGTCAATGCGTGAAAATAGGCGAAATTGGGTTTAACGGTCGCGTCTGTCTGCTGTAACTCAAACAGACGTGGGTCAATACTCTGAATCAGTTGCCCAAGGGCGTTGAACTGATGGCGGGTAATACGATTATCGGTGGTTTGCGGCGTATCCGGATGACGGTGGTAATGGATGTCTCGAACCGTCTGACCGCGATTATCCAATACCATTACCGTCGGTGTTTTGCTGTATAACGTGTAATCGGTATGACTCATAATTGTTTCTCCTCAAGGGGCTGTGTGGGATATGGGTTCGGCTTGGGGGGAAATTCTGTAAGAACTGACATTGTTTTCATCCTTAATGTCATAATAGGGGTAATATTGGTCGCTTTATGATACGGTATATTCAAGAAAAAACGTTGTTAACTGTTACAGAATGCGAAGAATAAATTATGTTACAAATATCTCATTAATATGCTACTAGTAAATTTTATTATTGCTGATGAAATATTTATTTACATAATATAGATTTATTTTTATCATAATAAACATTTATAATATAGGATATCTTTCCAATTATTAGTTGTTATTAATATATAGAAAATACAATTTTTAAATATTATCAATCTGGTAATAATATAATTTCATCTGAAATAGATAATAATTAAAAAATTTGACTTATCTAAATTTAACACACAGAAATACGCAATTAATTAATCCCAAGAAAATAGCATCAAGTTATCCATTGATAATGTCAAGTAAAAGATAAAAATCAATATATTTATAAACAGCATCCATATAGTAGGATCCCCCCTTTAATCTCATCTGAATATTCGAAAGATCATATCTGTCACTACATACCTATTTTTTCAGGTTTTATTGCTTAACTTTAGAGATAACTTCTGTGTCAACTATTGCCCTACCATACCACCAGATTATTTTAACTGAACAACATTTTACTTTAATTCAGCAGCTCTTCAATATCTCCAACCCAGGGTGTTCATAAATAAGACCGGAAGATTACGCGAATTTTCCGGCTTTACAATCAAAGACTATTGCATTGATATTTTTTATATAAATCTATTTCTGCCAGAATATATTCACTAAAAACATACTCCGTTTTTTTTTATCTCGTCACCCTCGGTATAACAATAAACATAAGGGTCGTCGTCATTCCTATCCACAAAAAACAAAGCAGAATAACCCTGATGCAATGAAAATGAAAACATCTTATCAGGTAATTTAATGTGATTCTCCTGCATTAATTCAATAGTCCATTCATTTATATCATCTATATCTTTAAATAAAGTATCTGTACCTTTTCTAAAATCACCAGAATCAGCCCCAATAAGTGATAAATATATTTTATAATATCTGGGCAATTTGCCATATTTATCTTCTAGGTTTAATATTTGGTGTTTGTCACACCCTTTAACAACTAATCCTTTTGAATCTAATATATCAGTTAGTTTCTTAATTTCATTAACAAAAAAAATCTCTTCCATATCACCATCCCCAAGTTACATCAACTTTGATTCCCTTGAAAATACTGACGAATTGGTCTATTACACTATCACATGAACGACATACTCGTAGCTCAGAATGTAAATAAATATGCCCCTGAGCTGTTCGTGGAAATTTACGAGCCAGATGCTCAAATATTTTCACTTCAGAGTCAAAACCTCTTAGATTTTCAGTATTCCGACCCACTGCATAAGTATAGAACTCCCTATTATTTAAATCAGGAATATCCACAAAGTTGTCAACATTCCTCCTTGCTCCACTGATGGCATCTGCTGTACCTGATTCTCCATTAATATTATAGTTAGATGTAGCAATATTTCTATTCTCGTCAACAAGACCTTTTTCTCTGTAATTGATAAATCTGTCCTTAGGCGAACAAGCTACCAACCCAAACGGATCAATCCAAGTTAACGGATTATACACATATCCATACGGATTCACTCCCCCCAACAGCCCTATCGGGTCGGGCGAGATATACTGCCCGGTCTCCGGTGAGTAATACCGAAAACGGTTATAGTATAACCCACTTTCTTCATCCAGCCACTGGCCGGCAAAGCGCAGATTACAGCTAACGTGATAATCTTCATCATTTGCAGCTAGTAGCGGCATCCGCTCGGCTTTGCCCCAAGTGGTCAGCCGGTTTGCCCATACCAGCTTACCGGCTTCGCTCAGTATTTCCCGTGGCGTCCCCTGATGGTCACTGACGATGTAATGTAACTTGCCCTTTTCATAACGAGCCGAAGGCGTAAAGGCACCCGGCGCATACAGCCAACAAATGCGGCGATCATGGGCAGGTGAACCATCTGCATACAGTGGGGTTTCCTCAACTAACTGGTTGCCGCTCCACAGGTAGTCATACCCCGTAATGGTATCCGGTTTCGCCGTCAAATCCGGCTTACCATCCAGCCAGCGTTGCAAATTGGCTGCGGTCAGTTTACCATCGTGGACTTTCAGCTTACGGATACGCCGCCCAAAAGCATCATAACGATAGTGCCAGCGTGAGCCGTCCGGTGTTTCGCAATGGGTCAACTGGTTTTGGGTATCCCAGCGGTAACGCCATATCTGCGGCCGGAAACCATCATGGTGCTCGGTTTTCTCCACCTGTCGGCCATTGTCATCGTAACGATAAGAAACATTACCGCGTTTAACGACCCGTCCCGCCTGCTGGCGCTGTTCAATCTGCTCAACCGCGCCCCGTGCGTCCACCGGCAGGTGTTGGCTCAGGTTGCCGTTGGCGTCATAACCAAACTGTTCTTCATAGGGCAGCCGGCCATTGAAGGTTGCGCTGACTATCTGGTCATTCTGGTTATAGCGGTAGCGGGTTTGCCCCCAGATACCGTCATCAATCACTCTGACGCTGTAGGCGCGATCATATTGCCAGCTACGGTTAACCGCCGTGGCCTGCGGTGGGAAGTGCGGATCATTTTGTGCCAAGGTTTCGCGAAACAGCGCCGTGGCGCGTCCTGCGGATTGGTGTGCCAACAGCCCCGTGGCGGTATAACGGCTGGCAAGGATAAATCCCTCCGCGCTTTCCCGCACAGTTTCCCGCCCCAAGGCATCATGGCTCAGAGTCAGTGGCGTATGCTGGTTAAACTGAAAGTGATTCAGCCCTCCCATCACGGAGTAACCAAAGTGCAGGGCATGATCACCAACAGTCTCGGTGGTGATTTGCCCTGTCAGGCTATTCCACTCACGGGTGATTTCCCGCCCATTGATGCGCTCACACACGGGCAAACCAACCGCATCATATTCATATTCCACAACCGCATCGTTATTGACTGCGCGAGTAAGCTGATGGCGGGCGTTGTACTCGTAGGTAGTGGAGGCTTTCAGTTCAAGCCTGTCCCCGTCCTGATACCAGGTTTCCTGTCGGGTTACCAAGCCCGCCGTTGAATAATGCCAGCGCAGCAAATGGTTATCCGGATAGCGCGCCTGAATACGACGCCCCAGCGCATCATACTGATAGTCGATGGTGCGGCCGGTAAAATCAATTTCACGGATAATTTGACCGGCAGCATCCCGCTCATAGCGGTAAGTTTCTCCTGTAGACGCAGTGACGGAACAAAAACGGGTGAGGCGATCATAACCAAAGTGCAATGTCGTGCCATCGGGACGGGTAACGTGGGTAAGCAAGTCAAAAGCGCCATAACTATAGCGGGTAGTACGGCCTTCTCCATCTGTAACAGCGATAACACGTCGTTCACTGTCATATTCAAGATGCTGGGTAACACCATCCGTCAGTTCAACTTCGGTCACGCTGCCATTCAGGCTGGCATGGACGTTACTGTAGCGATAACGACTTTCCTGCTTCAGTGCATTGGTAATACGGCGCAGACGCCCCAGTTCATCCAACTCCAAACCCGTCGTTTGGCCATCAGGCGTCATAATTGCGGCAAGTCGCTGATGCTCATCATAGGCATAATGCCATTGCCGGCCATCCGGCAACAGATGCTGCCGCAGTTCCCCATGAGTACCGTACTGATATTCTTCTTTGTGTCCTTGCGGATTGGTGACCGCAGCCAGATTACCCTGCTCATCATGATGGAAGTGCCAAGTATCGCCCGTAGGCTGAGTTGCCTCGATCAGTTGACCATGTTCATCATAGTCATAATAAAAAGCGTCCCCCGTTGGTAATACAATTTCAGTTAATGCACCGTCATTGTTGTAATCAAAAGTGGTATAACCACCCAGTGGATCAATTTCCCAAACCTTCTGGTTGTAACGCCACTGAGTCCGCGTTTCACGCCCTAACGGATCAACCTCACGGATCACTTGATTATTTTGGTTGTAATAGGAAAGGGTCTTTCCCCCTTCGGCATCAAGATAAGTGGTCACACGGGCCTCATCGTCATAGATAAAACGATCGCACCAGTGGCCGCTGGAAGAATTAGTGGAAAGTACCCGCCCACGTTCATCGTAAGTAATATAAAAATCTGTCTGCTCCGTGTCGTGCCAGCGGGTCATAAACCCCTGTGCCGTATATTCATACCACAGATGTTTGTCCTGGAAGGCGTCACATTCAGCAAGATAGCCGTGCGAGTCATAATGACAGGTGACTAATCGCTGCTGTACCTGCTGCCAGTGGTAATCCACTGTCTGGAGTTGATGTTCCTGATAACTGAGGGTTAACCGGAAACCGTCATTGCGCACGACCTCAACCAGCCGGTGTTGAGTGTCGTAGATAAACTGAATCGCATTCTGGCGACGGTCAGTGATAGCAGACAGTCGGCGGCGGTTGCCCTGGACGTAGTTAAAATGGAAAGTTTGTTGGCTCGACCGATCAATCAAACTCAGTTCACCATCGAGTTCCCCCGTCAGTAAACCGTGAAGAAGGTGGCGATTACGGGCCAGCACCTGATTTTTGGGTGTAGTAAAACCATATACTTGCCCGTCAGCATCAGTAAAATGGATTACACCGTCATCTATTACTAGCTGGCGTGACCAATCATCTATCCATTTGGATCCAAAAATCCCACTCAGATTGGAAGTAGAACGATAGATTCGGGTCAACCTAATCGGTAACAGCCCGGGAATGTCAATGACTGGGTAAATTTTCAGGTAGTCTCCCGTAGTTATATCGACAGGATCACCTTTTAAGTTACATAAAGAGCCTTTGCTGTTTTTTTCTTCAGACTCGGTTTCTTCTTTTTTCTCTTTTTTCTCTTTGTCTGTTGATTTCTTGGGCTCAGTAGGTTTTCTCTCCCCAGGCTTTACTTTGGAGCCAAGTCCTTGCTGCTCTGCTTTGGCTGTTTTAGATAATGACTTTTCTGCATCAGTTAGCGGCCTGGCTTTATCCAATACTTTTTCTGTTGCAAGAATTTCAGTTATCGCCTTTTCTCCTTTAACTGCTCGTGACAAAAAAGTCACTGACTCAGTACCTGCTTTGATAATTGTCTTTACCTCACCAGGGCCAACAAACAGAGAGGCAACTGTGCCTATCAAAGCCCCGCCTTTTTGAGCAGGGTTACTTAATTCCATATGTAAAGACCCCAAAGCTCCTTGGACTGTATCTCCATACCATTGACCTGCATTAGAAAATGCAGAACCTACTTTGTCAGCCCCTACCGATGTCAGTACATACCCTATTCCTTTCAATTCCATTTCAGGAATTTTCTCTACAAGTTGAGAGAGATCTACCAAAGTATTAAAAAACTCCTTTCCAGCTCCTTTTATTGCCTCTCCTGGGTGCATTACTGCCTCAACAAGATTATGTCCTTGTTCCTTACCCCATTGAGCAACAGAATCAAATTTTTCTTTAAAAAGTTGCGGGGGATGCTCACTAACATAGTTGAATTTTTCCTGTAGATCCCTGAAGACGTCACCAAAGATATTTCTTCTATCTCTATTATGGCTTGAAGCTTGTAATTCTTGTGGTGTTTCCGACTTAACAGGAAGATTAGCTTCTCTTGGACTTTTCCCCGCCTGCCCTGACTGCCCAACAATAATACCTTTCGTATTCCCCGTGCCGGTCGGGCTATCGTCCTTTACTCCTTTTGACATAATCGCCCCCTTATGCCCCATTCATCCAAAATTTATCCCCGTGGCGTAACGTCAATTTGCCACCCGCCCGCACCGTTTGCGTGTGTTCTTCCGGGTGACACTTCCCCCCGACTGTGCCGCTTTTAACACCAGTGGCCGTCCCCGCTTCATCACCCAAAGTCTGCGGCACAAAACTTTGCGCAAATACCACCACCGGCTGCCCGTTTGCCCGTACCGAGGTTGTCGGCACAGAGGCATCCTCCAGTTTGGCGATAACGGGATAGGGGATCGGTGGTGTAGCAGGACCCATCGGGGTTTTACATACATCAGGAACCAGACTGATAATTAGCCATTGAGTATCTTTACGGGCAATATAGTTATCCGCCATGATTCTGCTCCGGTTGGGGTGCAAATGTGATTAAGGGGGCTTTGGGATTTATTTCAAACCGCGCTTCTGTGACTCTGATGAGTAAGTCGATGCTGAAATGCAGACGAAAAGTCAGTTCCAGTGTCATTGCATCGGTGTCAATAATCAGGGTATCGAGGTTCATCAGAACCGGAAAAAGAGCACCATCCTCCATGCGGAACAGAATAAAAGGACGATGCCCCGGCAGTTGAGTTTGTAAGGAGCCATCCGGTGTTAGGTTAGTCAATTGCAATGTGATATCGGTAGAGGGCCAGTCAATTTGCTGATCTTGTGGCGCACCATTCCAGTAACCGAAATCAAAATCCTGTGGCAGATAGGGATGGCGTTGATCCAGCCATGTTTGGTCATAAGTGCCGGCCAGCGTTCGCCGTGGCAGCCACGCCCGCCCGATAACGCCCATCCCTTGTGGCTGGCAGGCGGGTTCAGTCGCCGATAAATGACCGGACAGCATGGCAGCAAAGTGCTGCGCCGTTATGGGCGCATCCGGTCGGGTAATACGCGGTGCTACATAGCGCGGTAGATTTTTGGCCTGCGCATACCAGGGCAAGATAAAACCTGAACCGATAGGGTTGTATTCCAAAACCGCATGAGCAATCGGTGCCTGTTCACCATCAGGGTGCTGGCTGCGCTGTTCAAGGGAGAGTTTATCGTCTTCCGTCAAAGTATTGGCAGCTTCATCATCACCCGCCTCAATCCGGCATTCCCCCCCAAAAGCGTAACGGTAATCAAGGGGCAGGCGATCAAAAGGTTTGGGTTCAGAGAGTTGCCATTGCCCGTTATCCGTGCGGAAAAATTCCCGCTCGCCGGAGATCTCCAGTGTCTTGTCAAGCAGAGTGTCACCGTTAGCATCGGTCAGTAGCAGACGCACAGGAAAAGCCGGACACGGCTGACCTTCTGGCGCATAGGCGGTGCCATTGACAATCACGTCACATTTCGGCTTAAACGGTGCCAGATCACTTTCCTGCAACACCTGCGAGACATTCAGCGCCCCCCGATACTGATCCTGTACACACAAGGACATCACGGGGAGCAGCTCGGCCAGGTATTCGCCCTTTCCCGCCGACAGCAACTGGTAGCCCACTTTCATGGCAACCACATGGTATTCTTCATCTTCCGTATCCAGCATCCGGTAGTTCATGACCGAAAAGGGGGTGAGGTTTCTGAATTCCATCGCCTTGTCTCCTTAGTTCAAGTCAATATCTTTGCCGTGGATTTGCACAGGGCCGCTGGCTTCAAACAGGAACTCCTTCCCTTTGATGGTAATCTTGCCATCGCTGTCCATCCGCATCGTACTGTTACCGCATTTCAGTTCGATCACCTTGCCGGCCGAGATCGTCAGTGTTTGCCCCACGGAGACGGTTTTTTGCATGCCGACCGTTTCGGTCTGACTCATGGAAACTGAGGTATTCATATTGGCACCGACAGAAATGGTATAAGACTGTCCGACCGTCAATGTCTTGGCGAGTCCGACGACTTCGGTGCTGGTATGCTGTACCACTTCCTGTTTGTTTTTTTTCACTATAACGGCCTGATTCCCATCAATCGTTTCCGTATGATTACCCTGCACTTGCGTAGTCCGGTTATTCAGCACCTTGGTGTTCATGTCTTTTTGGGCATGGATAAACACTTCTTCGCTGCCTTTCGCATCCTCAAACCGCAGTTCATTGAATCCTTCCCCTTTATGGGTACGCGTCTTGAAGGTGGTACGGGTTTTCTGCGCGGGTAAATCGAGAGGGGGACGGTTCAGGCCGTTGTAGTTACACCCTGTCACGATAGGACGATCAATGTCACCGTTCAGATAAGAGACAATCACTTCCTGACCGATACGCGGTATCGCCATAAAACCGAAGCCATTGCCGTTCCAACCCTGTGCCACACGCACCCAGCAGGAGGAGCCATCCCCCGGCGTATCATGGCGGTTCCAGTGAAAATGCACCTTAATAGCGCCGTGCTCGTTGACAAAAATCTCTTCGCCCGGCGGCCCCACTACTATTGCCAGTTCATCCCCGTCGGCCAGCGGTTTGTAACGGTACGGGGGACGCCAGTCGTCTTTGCCCGGAATAAAGGTGACGTTATTGGTCAGCGTAGTGCCTTCACCCGCAAGACCTGCCGCCTGTGGCTGGGAACCATAGTGATTAACGGTCACCACCTGCCAGCGGTCATTCATGGTCGCAATGGGATGGGATTTCAGGATAAAGATTTTGCCGGGACGCAACTGAATACAGTTGGTTTGAGCCGAACCCAGCTTACTTTCGCTGTTCAGTTGGTTAAGCCTCACCTCGCCCAGCGGCTTACCTTCTTTGCTCCCCGGGAAACGGCCGTAACTTTCAAACACCGCATGACGCCCGCCCTGAGGCAATGTGGCCTGTGTCTGCAACGGCTGGGAAGGCCGCAGGTAGTTGTAGTCCTTGTGAATATACTCATCCGGACAGAGGTATTCTGCGTACTGCCACTGCCAGGCGGTAGTATCTTTGTCATCGGTACTGGGCTGGACGTTGTAAGTCAGATTAAGATCCGCCGTCATCCCCAAATGGGAATCACTGAAAAACAGTTGTTCTTCCTCAAACCAGAAAACAATCCCCTCTTCCGCCGCCAGCCGACACCAGAAGTCATAGGCAGATTCGCGCTTCTGAGTGGTGTATTCCCGAACGGGGTGGTGATCACTATCGTCATAAAACTTGCTGTCCGACTTGACCCGATGCTCTTTCAGCAATTTTTTAAGTATGTCCGGTACGGGCTCCCGCTGAAACAAACGGCTGTCCTGATGAAGGCTCATCCGCCACATCTCCGGCCGGACAGTAAACGTGTAGTAAGTCTGTCGCCCGTCAGTATTGCCCTGCGCGGCACCCGCTACGATCCCTTTGACCGTGCGATCCACCTTGCCATTGCGGGTGACGGTCAGAGAAGCATAAGTGCCCAATTGATCATTGAGGACCACACTGTTAAGCGGGCTGACTACGGTCAGAGACAAGTGATAAAGCTGTGACAGCCCTTCTTGTAAACTGAAACTCACTACCTGAAAAGTCGTGGCCGGTAACGCACCTATCTGGCAAGTAAACACTAATCCATCCATTTTGCAGCTCCTCACATAATTGGGCGATACCCTTGAAGCGGACAAGGCGATAAAAGCCAGCGGATATCGGAAGTATTCCCGATGACGGTCATTCGCATACGCATATCTTCGGTAAGACAGAACGGCAAAAACTGGTATAAAGCATTAGCAAACCGGAACAGTTCGCCCTGATGGGTATAAGCCGATTCATCCAGTGTCAGTTCGACATGGATACAGCGGTAAGGCACGCCACGGATCAGCCAATCACCGGGCGTGGATTGAATCGCTAAAATGCCCGCAGTTAACCGCTGGATATCACGATGGGCATGACGGTCAAGATCCGCATAAAAATCGTAATCCCATAACAATTGTTTGAGAGCCGATACCGAGTTCAGCCAGAAACCGTTGGCGGCATGGTGTGACAGCAACCCCCAATAGCGTGAAGAATCAGTGACCGGCGGATAGCTGGGCGCGGTGGGCGTGAGATTGCTGACTTGCAGGCCATCAGGAATATCCTCACTCGCGTGGCAGATATCGCCCACCGCCAATGTCGGCAGTCCTGTATCGAATGCCACAAAATGGCAGGTAAATTCCTGCTCTGGCGGCTGTTCCATCGGCCGGGCATGGCTGTCGTAAAACATGAGTGCATACTCCAGATGCCCCAACGCATCACGGGTCATCTCCAGCGCATAAAACCAGACTTCTTCATCAGCATGACGGAAGAAATGCGTGAATTGGCTCATCGGATAAAACTGACATCGCTTGCCGCGCTCTTTACCGGGTTCATCTTTTAACCGGAGGTCAGTCATGTGCAAGAGCCCCTGTCCGGGCGGCAAAGGCAGGGGATAACGAGCAGTATCGGTCGCAAAGGACTGTGTCACCTGCGACCGGCGTTCAAGGTTCACGACGGGGACACAATGGAGCTGAAAAGCATCAGCCAGTTGCGCCTCAGACAAAGGCAGAGTGTCATAGAGTTTCAGCGTCACGCTGAACTGCCGGCTTTCCTTCATGGATAACCGACTGCGCATCACCGTAGGCAGGGATAATGTCAGGAAATGATGAACATGGGGCAGATAGAGCGATTCCATCAGCATTTGCGGCGCCCAGTTACCCGCGACAGCGATCGGCGGTGATAAGATCAGCCGGGAAGCCCCTGACAACGGTTCAAACCAGAAAGGCTCGACCGGATAAGTCAACCCGTCATAGTGCAGTTCTACGCGCTGCAAGAGACGGCACAGGGACAGCATCAATGTATCCGCCACTGCCTCATCAGGGCTGAGAAACAGACTGATAGGACGGATAGGCCAGTGATCATCCTTGCCAATATATTGGAACGTAAGGGTGATCAGGGTGGTTTCTGCCTGATAAGTGATATCCCGCGCCAGCAATATCAGCGGTTCAATAGGGCAATCTCTGCTCGTGACAAACGTCACCCCGGTGCCTGATGAAACTTCGGATCCTCTCGGCAGGGTGCAGGAAAAATCAAACCCTTCCCGCCTGTCGAACTGAACGACACTGGTAGCGGGAATGCCTTTGATAGATTGCGCGGTTAATCGTTGCAACAGAGGCAGGGTCATTTCCGGGAATGCATCATCCACTTTCTGATGCAAGCGAGCCATTAAAGCAGCAAAGCCTTGATTCAGTCTTTCAATATCAGGATCATTTCCATTAAAGTGATCTGCCAGATGGGGCTTTTCCTCACCGACCAGTTTTTCGAGTTGCCGCAGATAATCCAATTCCCAGTGGTAATAAAATTGAAAAGCCTCCATACTTGCCTCCTTCAAAAAGCTATGCTGAGTAAAATATTATTTTCATTTTGAAATATATAATTATTTATGTATTTTTATATTGCAGATTAATAATAAAATGGTGTTTTAAGCATAATCTGATTTATTTTAAGTAAGAAAAATAATATAAAAACGATAAGCGTTAATAAAATAGCTAACTAACATTCAATTCTACAAAAAATAAAATAGCATTATAATTATTTTCAATAACAAAATTACACAATAATATCACTCGATAAAACATCCTTTATTAACATCCAGTTAACAATAATTAATGCAAAACAAATAATATTAAATTCATTATATTTATGGGGATAATTCTAAAATACTCTCACACGGATTCGTTATTCAGAACCTATCCATCAAGTGTAATAGTTGCCGTCAGTTAGAACACGGACTACGCGCCGTAACCGAAGCGTACACGTCGCATGTGAGGGTTTTGAGTATAGCTCAGGTTAAAATGACAAATAAAATAATCTTAATAGGATGGGATCTTAAAATAAGATGGCAGAGAGGTATGCGGCCAATATTGCGATGCATCTTTATCAGAGAATGATAAAGATGCTCGCAGCGCATTTAGGCGGATATTTTTCATGTCCCAGATGGTTTCCGGCGACTTATTTCTTCCAACAACGGTAGTAATCACGTAGCCGCTTTGTTATCTGCTCATCCTTGCAAGAGAATGCAACCAAATCTGGGGGAGGCGTATAGATATCATCAATAGATTCAACTTGTGCACCATAACTATTGAGTAAAGATTCATAGATTAATTCATCCCACCCTGGTTTAAGATTCCAGATAAATTCATAACCCATCGCTACCGTTTGCTTTGCCGCTTCCGAAATGGTCATATCTCGGCTGAGCCCCACTAAAGGCCGACGAATAGGTGTAAAATCCGCCAAATCAATCTCCAGATTAGGTAGCCCCATGAGTGCATTCGCAACATAATCCGCTAAAAGCGGGGATTGATGCAGGCCATCCCGGTATGTACCCGTTACAAGCCACAGCCCGTCTATGCCACACGGCCCAATCAATGGAAAACCATCCGCAGAGATGGGTCTGTTACCCACCTGAATGGCAAGGATCTCTGATTCAAACAAATCAACATTTAACTGGTTGTAAGCGCACTCCAAAAGGAACTGTACAGTAGCAACTGTCGCATGTGTACGAGGCTGGTTGGATAAAAGGTTAGTCGCGCCGACGTAGAGAACACCATCACTACGCGGAACACAATGTAGCCCACAAGCAAATGCCCGATTAGGCGTACGAATCACGGATGTCGGTAACTCATCGGGATTTTTAACTTTGAGCAAAACAGACACCCCATAGCCGGCAAAGAGCGGTGGAATTTTCTGCACGATAGAAGTCTGGTCTGATAATATATCGAGGGATTGCACACCTGCTGCAATAATCACTTTATTTGCGGTAAAACGGACTCCATCGACAGTTTCAACGCCCACTATGATTCCATTTTCTGTGAGAACGCGTTTAACGTTGTTATCGACGATTTCTCCGCCTTCCCGGAGCAATGCAGCATCCAACATTTCAAGCAATAGATGGGAATTAAGGGCATGTTCTTCTGGAATATAAAGCCCTTTAAGCGAACGCGCCAAATCGTTAGGTTTCATTCCCTTAATCGATCGCGGCTCAACAACTTCATAAGGCTCATTATATTCACGAAGAACACTCTCTATAGCATCATAATTAACACTATCAACAACCTCCATTCCGGCGGTATTAAGAATGACATGAGTCCCTTTTGCGGTAAACAGAGGGCGGGTATCTCCCGAAGATGCGGCCAAACGCTGCGCCCATGTTGACCAGCGATCCTTCGCGATACGGTCCATTTTGAGTTTCAGTTTTCCATAATCGCTCGCAATAAGCCCACTGGTCACTTCACCAAAACAACCATTCATTGCCCCTGCGGCTCTCGATGCCGCATTGCTACGATCAAGACGCCCCAACCTGCATACTTTCAATTGGCGACCAGCAAGTTCATAAGCAATTGAACCTGCAATAGCGCCAGATCCTACCACAATCACATCATAGTTCATCGGTTCTATCCTCTTCACATGCGCATTGATAGATAAACGCCCCTAAAAATCTTTAGGGACAAATTAGAGATGATTTTCTGACAGCTAAGTTATGGAAAATACTTCCGTTATGTACTTATTCTGGCTTTAAGGAGATCAGGTTAGATTTGTTTATGATAGTGACTATATCAGGTGTATTTAATCTAACAGAGGGTTTTAAGATTAGTCAACCGCAATATAACGCTTACCGAATAGACATAAAAATCCATATATCCATATATCCATATATCCATATATCCATATATCCATAAGTGTTTATGTGGTGTTTAGCTTTGATCTGATATCTTGAAAGCAAAAAAAGCGCCTCATGCGCTTTTTTTGTAACTTGCAGATTTTGATAAAAATCTATCATCCTGAATTTGGAGCGGAAACGAGATTCGAACTCGCGACTCCAACCCAGAAGGCGCAGACAAACCTAACAAAAAATTCTACGATCCACGTGCTTGGCTGTGTGCGGCTCAGGTTTCCATGACCGTTCGTCCAGAACAAACTTAAAATTCAGCGATATCTGTGTTTAGGTTGATAGCTACTCCATTTAGTGTCAGCGAATATTTCGCTATGGGGTACGGCTTTCCCATCTCGCCAAAATTTTAAATTTTCTTTCACTTCTTTAGTATCTTTATGGCGATATAACCAGCGTAATTCGCTAGATGTTATACTTGCACCATGACCTTTTTTTGATATCACCGTATCAATATCATCGCCAATGGTATCAACCAAAAAATGAACAGGGGCTTTATTCACAAAGAGTTGATAGTCTAAACCGGCTTTACTTGTTTTTTGCCAAAGCGGCACTGATGTCGTTATTGAAGGATTATTAATTAGTTTGGTTATAAGTTCATTATCATTTTTAACATTGTATTTAGGATGTTCTGATAAAAAATCTCTAAATCCAATGACACGCTTGTAATCATGCACCTCTTTTTTGATACTTTTATCAGTAGCATATTCCCTGGGTTTACTGGCATCCCAAGTCGCATTTGTGATGTCATTTTGTATCAGTATATTTCTTTTGGTGTCATTTTTTTTTCGAAAATATTGCCTGAACCTAGAAAACACGTTACCTGAATTAGCTGTAGATTTACTCGTGCGTTTGAAACCGACTTTTGCTAAATCTGCTAAAGCAGTAGCTCTGGGATTATCTAAACCATACAGAATATCTCCTTCTTTAAATTTATGCATGAGGAGTTGTGTTTCTGTTTCTTGTAGTGAATCAGGTGCTAGAACTTTATCCCGCCAAGGAGAAGAAATAGCGTTATATGGATATGTCATCATCCGCTCAGGGGCTTTTGGTTTATTTCTTGTATATTCTCCGCGACTCTCTTTATTCTTCTCAGATAATTCACTCAATTCATTCGAGTAAGCTCCCAATTCCGAATTATCATGATAAGAAGATCCGTTTTTTGAATTAATATCTTTATCATTAAGGTATGTAACATTTGGCATATAAGATCCTACTATTTTTTCTTCTATAATAAAGTCCAGATTAATCTGCACCGTTTTCTAATAAACTCGCTTAAAAACCGGTCATTTAATGAAAGTCATAGGGTAAAACAAATAAATTCAGCAAACTGAATAATATCTTATTCATCTGTATAGATAACGGTGTGACTGGGGTGAGTAAACGCGGCTAACAAAAATGACGGTTTATTCACTCAATGACTGGGAACGATGACGTTTTGAGCGCTGCGCAGAAAAATTGCTGCCTGCGCTGCCTACCATTCCCGTGATGACATTAGCGGGCGACTGAATAATCCCAGAACAGTTATGACAAGCTGGGAAATCGTTTCCTGCATTAGCCGTGGTAAGTCGTTTGGTAAAGATTGATGACTGAAGCATTGCCCTGGCATAACGAGCTGGATTTAAGGGGGAAGAAGACTGACCGGATGTCTCGTCCGATTCAATAAATACCTTATTCAACGCCTGTACTTCAGCATGCAACCCAGCAATACCCGCCATCGTCGGCAAAATATTTCCGTTATGTGCGATATGCTCTTCAACCAGACGTTGAGTCATCGGGTGCAGCGTTTGCCCACTTTTTTCATACATGCTTTTTAACCCCGAGATAAATTTACTGGTGTCCTGTACCTGATATTCATTTGCCATGTTATTTCTAAATTCATCTTCTATGTCATAGCTGCGTTTGCTTTGCCAGCATCCCGCAGGCCTGTTTATCTCAATGGTTTTCTGAGGCAGCAGTTCCACACCAGGAAACAATTTTCCAGGGGCCAGGTTTTGTTTTTTATCCTTAAAGTTAACAAACTCATCTTGATAGGAGCCGTTATGCAAGTAGCCTGCATGGGCAGCAAAGTCTTTTAATGCATTTTTGGTATATTTTTTCATCCCCGGTGATTTTGTCTTAGGCGTTTTTTGGGATTCAGTGAGGATTAAGTCCGTTTTATTTTGGAATGTCGTCATCTCCTTAGAAAAAAACTTACGTTGATAATCAGCGGCTACTTTCTCTGTATCTGGTTTATCAAGATGCAAAACATCCAATACCGTATTCAACCCTTGCTTGTTAACACTATCGCCAACATTGATACGATTTTCTCCTTGAGCATGCCAAGAGGAGGAAATGGCGTTATATGGATATGTCATCATCCGCTCAGGGGCTCTTGGTTCATTGCTTGTATATTCTGCGCGACTCTCTTTATTATTCTCAGATAATTCACTCAATTCATTCGAATGAGCTCCCACTTCCGAATTATCATGATAAGAAAATGCGTTTTTTAAATTAATATCTTTATCATTAAGGTATGTAGCATATGGCATATAAGATCCTACTATTTTCTTTTCTATAATGGTCATAACTCAGTCCGTTCAGTTATTTTTGGTGATTGATTAGATCGCAAAAATCGGACTGAGCTCCCTTCATATGAACGATTATATTGAAAATTCATTTATACATAAATCGCAAATATATAACCTTATTCTCATATTATCCAGATGGGTATCGTCTGGTGCAAGATTACGCCCAGCCTAATATCATTAGGCCAAGAATATGATGGAAAATGGCAAAATTATCATGAAATAATTACTGTTCTCTATTTAATCACGAAAGATTTTTCACTTGTTTATTAATGCTACTAATTCTATTTTCTATTTTGTTTCTTGCCCTAGCCATTGTATCTAATGTTAATTTACTTCCTTTTATTTTAGCGGAAATCCCAGGAAGACTCATTCCACTATCACCATAGTTTTTACGCATAAACGTGACTGCATCAGAATGACTTTCACTTAGAACCTCATGAATATCATGAGTAACATCTAATATATGCTGGGCTTTATCATCTCTCAGCAGTTCTGATGATCTATCATGTGATACAGCGAGATCGATAAGTTCATATGCGGGAAATTTTATTGGGCTGATTTGACCCACCAGTGTTGATACTGCCATGCTGCCACCGGTGACATATCGATTATCTTTGTTAACTTTCTTTTTAATTGCATTAGTGATAGGGTTTTTATCATAATTATTGATCGCAAATATCATATTTTTTGTCTTAGGATAAGGATGTGCTATCTCTAATTTATACTTTAACTTGTCAATAGCTATACCACTAAGAATACTTAATCCAAGCCCTGATAATAAACCAACCCCCATACCAACTCCCGTGCCAACCATAGTTCCAACACCCGGAAATACTGCGGTTCCAATAGCTCCTCCAACCGCTCCTCCAATCGCTGTACTGGCTGCGCTCGATCCTGTACTTAACCCAGTTTGGAGGGCGGAAATCCCCATATTTTTAGCCATATTAATTCCTGAGGATTCTGGAGAGCCCATCGCTTTTAAACTCAAATCCAACTTTTTCAATTCTTCTTTGACAACAACCATCCATTTGTAATAATCGGCAATATTTTCTTTCCAAAATTTATATTCTTTAGCTTGATCCAAGCTAACAGAACCGTTCCTAAACATATCATTCGAGTCCCAGCCTATGTCTGATGTAGCGCTGTCTCTATCCTCATCAGTAGAGTGGCTTGGCTGTACTGAACGAATATTTTCTTCTGCTGTCTTTTTAAAATCGAAAGGCATGTTATATTTCCTTTTTAATCCGGCAATTAGCGGCAACAAGATATATGAAATATCATTCCATAAATACTTAGAGTAATTATGTTAGTAGAAGTTTTACAATTTCCGCATTACATTAAATCATTATATCTATTTTTGATAAACGGAATGATAGGGTGATTTATGATTCTTGTAATCATTTTCAATATTTTCAAGTTGCTCACAAATTGATGAAACTTTATTATATAAACACTCTCCTTCTTCTGTTAAAACTAATCCTTGGCTTTTTCTTTGAAAGAGTTTGACACCTAATGAAAACTCCAGCTTTTTCAAGCTACGACAAATGGGTGACTGTGTAATAAATCGCTCCTGTGTTGCTTTATTTATTGATTTATTCTTAGCTACAGCAATAAAGTTTAATAATTCTTTTGAAGTAAACATCTGAACTCCTTTTTTAATATGGTAGAGTTTTTCTAATATGATAGAGCTATTCACTAGCACTATAAGCTGTTAATGAATTTATTGAATTTTTACCTTCAATACCTTATTTGACTCAGCAAATTAGCATAATACGATCATTGCTGAGGCGACAATCATATATAGACATCAGTATTTGTCAACGATTGAATATATAAATTATTTCCCGTGAAAAAAACTATTTTCTTAAATAATAAATACTAATTAAATAACAATTGAATGTTAAAGCACAATAATAAATCAAAATCATTATTCATAAATTTTATTTAAATAACGAAAAATCAAATCCCAAAAAGATTACCTGTTTCTATCTTTTCAATATAGATATTGCAACCATTGATTGTAGTAATAACCACACTATTATTTCCCCAGCCAGATAATATTTTATTAATATCTGTCAGATATTTCTTATGTGTAATACCCGAGACAGACAAAGATAGCGTCATTTGTGTCAGATTGTCTTGTGCAATATTGGTTGGAACCGTGAATATTTCCACTTTGCTCAGCGCCAACCTAATATCATCTCCCTTCCCTAATTCTGTAATAAGTCGTTCCCGTAAAGCATGACTTATTGTTTCTTGGCTAAGTGATGTAGTTTGTTCCACACTGGAAGAAACATCAATAATCTGAGTTACACTATCTTGACCATTGTTTAGACTAATAGGAACTGTCACTGAATAATTCAGAGAAAGCCGTGGGCGATTACCCAATGCCTGCCAAAAATTACCCAGGCTGTTTAAATTTTCTTGTTGTGGAATGATTTTCGTATATGCACCGGGAATACCGGTTAATTGGCGATTATTAATCAATGCCTCCAAGACTTGTGACATCACACATATTGCCTGATTACAGGGTTGGCTATCTGGGCTGCTGCCATCCGATTTTGGGCCGGAAGATTCCCAATAAGTAATCAGATAGTTGCATTTAACATTGACCCAACCAGGCAATAATTTTCCGGCAGAGGCATTAAACCCTCTTGATTCTGCTGAACGAAGTTGCAAATCTTCATGGATATCATAAAGAAAAACACTGACCGTCGCCTTAGGCGGCACCGTATTCACCTCAGGTAGGTCAAAACGAATCTCAATCTCTTTATTCAGATACTTGCGCAGCATAGTATCCATTGCCTTATTGACATCAATAATAGTTTGCGTTTTTAACATAATATCTCTCTTAATTGATTATTGTGATAACTTTTTGGTAATAAGTTTATTTAATATTCTGATATTTTTATTACTGTGATTTTTAGAAACTTAATCGCCCCATTTTGGCTAATTCACGTGCCAATGCAATTTCGATATTTTCGTTATTAATTTCGTTATTTCCCTCCCCTGCGGCAAAAAATGAAGACAACAAAGCAATATTGCGGATATTCGCACCGGTCACGCTGGTTCGTTGAGCTAATTTATTGAAATCTACATTCTGTGATACTTTTATATTTTTAGGCCAAATTGCCTGCCACATTTCCTTACGGATGTTTTCATCCGGGTAAGTAAAGCGAGTGATAAAAGTAAAACGCCGATTAAAAGCACTATCCAAATGGCTGCGGTTATTGGTGGATAAAATAACTAACCCCGGGAAGTTTTCCAACCGTTGCAGTAAATAAGAAACTTCGATATTGGCATGTCGGTCTTGGGCATCTTTGGTTTCACTGCGTTTACCAAACAGGGCATCCGCCTCATCAAAGAATAAAACACCCGCATCCTGTTCTGCCAAATCGAAAATACGGGATAAGTTTTTTTCCGTTTCACCGATGTATTTATTCACAACGGTAGATAAATCGACTTTTATTAAATCAACACCAATACAGTCAGCAATAACCTCCGCCGCCATCGTTTTGCCAGTGCCTGAATCACCATAAAACAGCGCGCTGATACCGGTGCCATAGCCAATTTTATCTTTAAACCCGCCCGCCAAGATCTGTTCCCGATACTTAATTGCCATCAGTATCTCCTGTATCTGTTGAGCCACTTCATCAGATACCAGCAAATCCTTTAATGAACGCTTAGGGGTAATGCGCTGCGCCAATTGGCCGAAATTTTGCTGGGCACGTAAATTGAGTGCCTTGCGTATATCACATTGCTGCAAAATACCTAAAGGCTCCCGCTGCTGCTGATAAATCTTCGCCTCTTGTAAAATCAATGGCAGGGTTTCAGGGTTAAACGCGTAGCGCTGACTTAAGGTGATAACATCAATATCTTCTGAACAGTTATCCGGTAAATTGGCCGTTAATAGTCTGTTTTTTTCCACCGATGTGAAAACGGGCATTTCAACCAATAATGTCGAGATCTTTTTCAACCATACCAGTGGGGAGTACGGTTCGACCAAACAGACAACCCTTAATTCAGGTTGATTCAATAACGCTGACAGGGAATCCAGTAGCTGTTTATTTTTCTCGGCTAATAAGCAGAAATTCCGTAATAATAAACAAGCTCCACGCATACGGGTTTCCCGCAAAATATGCTTTATCTGGAGAAGTGTTGTTTTATCATCGCTGTCAGCCAATTTAGCGATATCCACCCATAGCGTTTGCCGCTTTTCCGACGCCATCATATTGGCAACGGCATGAGCTCTGGCACTACCGGCCATGCCCCGTAATAAAACAAGGGGTCGAATATCATCATGGTCAGATAATAATAGGTTACCCAATGCCTGTTTTAAACCTACCGGATAACTACTGATCTCTGTGGGTGTGATCCACTCAGCGTAATGTTCTAAAGCCGGCGCAATATAATGATGCCCAAGTAAAAAATGATACACGCCGCTGTCAGTTACAAAAGAAGTCTGGAGCCAGGTCAAGGTTTTTTGACGGCTATCGACGGATAAGAGTTGGCAGCCAATCAAAGGCGCTCGGTGTAGAAAACTGGCTTGCTGCGCCTGTTTCTCCAGCGCCGAGTGACAAAACAGCTCCAATGCCAGCGCAAAACAGGGGAGCCGAGACTGTTGATCTCCTTGAATCAGTGCAAACAGGCGATAATAGCGGCTATCGAAATGAGGCAATAAACCTAACAGCAACACATCTCTTTCAAAATCAGTCAACTCAAAACGGGCAATCAGGTCAGTTAATCGGGATGCCACGGGGTTCACTGTCTGGGGTATTGCCAAATAATCATCATTGACCCAATGAGGTTTACCCAGCGGTTTATCCAGTCTGGCTATGACGTCTTCTTCACTTAACAGAAATTCATCGAGGAGGTCACTTCGCTGACCGGTTATGCAATGGAAATGGTATTGCAATACCAGATCTATGCGTTCCAGTTGGCTAAATAAAAATGACAGATCACGGTCATTATCTTGCTTAAATGCATCAGAGAAAACAGGTGCGATATTCATAAATTTTTACTCAAACTAAATTATTGAGGTCAAGGGTTATAACCACGTCATCGTTATTGGTTGTTTCAACCAGCTAAAACTCGCCATATTAATTGGCCACGGCCATTCGCTTATCAGCGCATCATAAACTTCGGGTTTAATATGGATATTTGTCATGCCGTTTAGCTCACTTAATTCCCCGGATCGTTGTAGAAATAAATAACGTACATCATTTACCCCCATTTTTTTCCAAGCCGGAAGTTGTACGATGGTTTTTTCCAGCCATTGACTGATTGCAATTTGCTGTTCTGGTTCTGGTGTATGCCATAGCGCGTTGTCATTGATGGGGAGGCCGCAAATGATTTTATTCAGCGTCAGCCGCCATGCGGGTATTTCATCCTCAGCCCAAATCAGCCAGTCAAGTAAACAGACGGCCTCTCTTTGTGCTTCAAGGCGGGTAAACCGATTTTGATCCAATAAATCAAAGGAGCGGAAAAATGTTGGTAACAGAGGCCATAAAATCATACAACCGGCATTGCTGATGGGTAAAACCGACGGTGATAATTGGGGATGAATAGTATTATCAGAGCCATGCTGTATGGGTAATACCTGTTCAGGTGGTGCTGATTTCAGTGCAACTTTATGTTGATCCTCATTTTGTAAGATTGGGTGTTTTTGCTCTCCAGAATTCTTAACCAAGCCATAATTCAGTTGTACGGGATTTATTTGATGATGCGTTTGCATGGAATGCTGTGAAAACGACTGCGCTACACCCATCAGGATATTGGTTTCCAAAATATCTGGTGTTAATGGGCTATTGCCATTTCCCGTGACACTTTTCACTGGTGTCAGATTATTTATATCTTGTAATGCTGTTTTTACCTGCTGTGTGGCATTTATATATCTCATCTGATGCAGAAGATAATATTCAGCCGCTAAACTCAATTTTTCTGGTGTCACTTTTGTGTTTATGATTGTCTGCGAATTAACACATTCAGATGTTGTTGTTTCAGTAAATAACTGACAAAGCATACTAAGAACGTCTGGCGGGCAGATCTGAATTAAGCGACTTAGCCCTGTAGGTTGTAAACAGTGTTTAGCTAACATAGGCAACCATTTCTGTGGCTGGTGGTTAACATGTTCTATTAACCAATAACTGAATTCAACATCTTTTACCTGCTGCCGTAAATCAGGTGATTTCCAGCTACCATGCTTTAAATAATTATCAATATTCTCTAACACAGATTGTTCTGAATATAAGGTTTTGGATGTCATAAAATAATATTGAGATATTGATGGAATCTTACTCATGGATTTAACTTTCCTTGAAGCAGATAAATCATTATCAATATTTTGTTTTATATTTTTCGTGAAATCATGAGTTTTGTTTTTTAATTCTCTTTCCAGTCGACAGATAAATTGCTGTTCAAAATTTTCGAAAGTTATCTCTCCAAGATCTAAAATTATTTTTTTAAATAAAGAACCATTCTTCTGTATTGACCATTTTCCCACCTCTTCATTAATTAAATGACGTAGTTTTGATTTAAATAAATTAGAACATTTTTCAATTATTTTATCACTATGACATTTTTCCATTTCAAGTACGATAGATAATTTATCAATCACACTTTTAAAATTTATTTTGTGATTTTTTTTCACAATAATAGTCGCTTTACATTCTATGATTGGGTTTAATGGGCGAAAAATATAAACGCCCATTTTCAAAAAACTATAATTTCATAATAAATGCTAAAATATAGTAAGGTGGAATAACATTTATTGAATGATTATGTGACCCAACGGAGACATTAGTACTATGGGAATGACCATTTCCATCTCCTTCAGAAGAAGTATAAGCATAAACTGGACTACTACTTGTTTCAGCAAATAAATTTCTTCCATTGCCCCCTGTTGCTTGAAAATCATATATCGAATTTTGGTTATCTATTTGTCTACTAGATACTCCTGAAGAAATAGAACTATATTTAAATCCTGTATTTCCATGATAAGCCATTCCACCAGTATGTTTATGGCTAGGTATTTGAGATAAGGTTAATTTTGTATCATTTATTTGAACACTGACAGAACTTTTTTTATCATCAGTTGTTTTACTATACGTTTTATTATTACCAGAACCTGATAATGTAGCATTATTTTTAGAGTTTCTGTCACTGAATTGTCCACCCAAAATAAATCGATCAATTAAGTTTGGTGTATCATTATTTCCATCACATAATGCCCAGCCTTGTGGTGCGCTACTACCAGAAAACATCACAATCATGCCTTTTGGCAATACCTTGTTAGGATCGATAGCAACCCCATTAGTATCTACCTTAATACCATTACCCGCTTTAACATAAATACCTGATGAACCATTACCAATACCGCCATTTGCGAGAGTATTTACATCCAAACCTTGACCACCCACCTTAACTCCCCAACCAACAGCAACTTTTATTCCTGAGTTATCAACGGTGATAGTAGAATTAGCCGATTTCGCTGCCAACGCACCATCTGCGCTAAATTGCAACCCATTGCCCGGTTTTATGGCGATACCACTGGCATCAACAGCCATACCTTTATTGCTCGCTAATTTTACAGCAACATCATTATTGTTAACCTTTATGCCACTTCCTTCACCTACACATATTCCATTGTCTTTATTTACTAAACCACTGCCTAAGTCTACAACCAGCACATCATCATTCAAAATTAAAGGACTATAACCTTTATCATCATATTTCGCATTTATTTTTAGCTGCAAAAGCCCATTTCCAGCCAAATGCATGCCTAGTGCTGGGCCATTTTGACCTGGTGCCAGCCCAGTCGCCTTACGTCCAATATTGGCAATATCAATTAATGTATTGAAATCGGTTTGCAGGGGAATACTGCCCTCTTTAAATTTTTCCTTTAATTGATCAATACCTGGCCCAAATGCTTTTGATTCAGATAATGTTGGTTGTTCTTGTACAGTTGCAGAATAACGCTTCTCTTTCATGGTCAACTCCATTAAATATATTTAATTCAATATGGTTAGAAATAACTATTTATTCTTTCTCGTTCTCTTTAGGAACATAGAATAATTCATTCTGGGTTATCTTATCGGTATACCATTGTTCTCCATTCTCACCGACAACTTCTTCTCTCTGATTAGGCGTCGCAATACGCATTGTACCAATGCCTTTTAAGGCGGAAGGTAATTTACCCAGCGTCAGACTTTCCAAAATGGAATAAGCCGCATCACCCAGTGGAGCACCATTATTTTGCCAATGCTGATAGGTATTGCCTAAATTTAAAAACGGTTCCCGATCCATCCAGTGAATAATCATAGAAATATGAGCAGGAAATTCAGTAAGAATCGTTTCCTTAACCCATTCTTCTAATTTATACGGGTCAACACCGGGTATTTTAATTAAATCACTGTTTACCACCACGCTAATAACAAATGAGAAACGGTCAGTTCTTTCATATTCTTTACCTGAAAAATGCCAACTGTATCGCCATGACTCTTCCGATACAGGAAAAGGTAATGTGGAATTATCTTTACGCTCAATAACCAAGGTGCCTTTGATGCGATCAAAGCTAACCACTTTGGCATACAGTTTCTCTGAATCCTGAGAATACTCCCGTGTTAAATTAATAACTCCAAAGTTCTTTGTCAGGGTAATTTCATTACCTACAGTAATCAAGGCAGGGAAAGGAGTTTGTGTTGTTCGGGTCAAGCGCCGTTGGTTTTCAGGCAATGGGCGGCCATTCTGGGATTGGTCGCTATCGTAGGCCAGACGGTAGTTCATATCTTCCATCCAGACTACGCTATTTTGCCAGAACAATTTTTTTGCTTTGGCAGCGGTCATCACCCGTTCCAGATTGTATTTCAGTTGAGAGCTATTACCCACGTCCAGCCAAAACTGATCCCCCTCTGTTTTAACTATCATTTGACCACGTACCGTAAATCGGTTTTTGTTCTGTTCGCCTTCATAGAGGACTAAATTGATCACCTGCCCTTGTGTCAGTTTGCCATTAATACCGGCCTGCTTAATCACCACATAATGCTGACCAGTTTGGCTCTCTTTTTCTTCTGTTACCGAATCTGGCTTCTGCTCTTTATCAAATTGGCTATTGGGTTTAATTGGCAGCAATGCCCGATGTTCCACCAGATAAAAAGGCAGTTTGCTCAGGTCAGGTTCCGGTTTAAACAGTTCACCGCCTAACCCCATGCGGGCAGCAATGCGTTTTTGTAGTGACGAGACTTGATCAATACGAATATTAGCCCGGTGATAAGTCAATATTGGTTGCTGCGCCAGATAACCCTGTTGCACTGCGCGGAAATCATCAATGGGCGTTGTAAAAGTACGGGGCGCTCGCTGGGTACCAAAATAGCCAAGCAGATAATTGACGATATCCAATTCATGATCACTGTTATGTGCGATCTGTTCTAACAACTTCTTTAACGCAGGTGCATAATCCTGATGAGCTTCATCATTGACAGAACCTGGCTTAAATGGCCATTGATCGCCCCAGACTTCATATCCTTCACGCTTAAAAGCCAACAATTTTGGCAGCATGGCAACTTGCTGGCAGCCGCAAGCCAACAGTTGTTCAAATGGCAGCAGAAACTGATGAAGTGACGATAAGCGCTGGGCATGTTTACTGTCAGATAAGGCAGATAAATCATGCTGTAACTCATAGCAAGCGGGTAGCGTATCGCTGACGGGAGAATAACGACCCACATCGCGATGCTGACCGTAAGCCAATACCACCGGTTTATTCTTAATCAGGGGGGGATTGGGTAAACTGTCTCGAATTTGGTTTTCATCAACCGTGACGCTGATCCCACCTTTGGCTACCACTCTCAGCGGGCCATCATGTTGTGCCAATTGATGGAGTGGATCTTTACCCCAAAGACGAGGGTAGTAGCCTTCTTTAATTGACCATGACCAAGCATCTTCTTTAGCTCGTTCAATCAGGGTTTTATCAAAGTTATCGTCCAGTTGAAGGCGATTAACGTTCTGAATGCCCTTAATCTCAAGCAACTTGTTAACCAGTCGGCTCAGATTGAGGGTGATCCGTTTGGTATAATCACGGACTGCCGGCAATTCAGTGATCCAGCCATGTTCCAATTGTGGCCCGTCAAAAATTTCATCATTGCGCATGCCGGCATCTTGCAGCGTTACCGTACTGAAACGCTGGGCCTCAGGCATCAGATATTGTTCTGCGGTAGTATAGACGGCAGCAAAAATACCCGGAACATCCTGTACCTTTACATCGTCATCCAGTTCAATATCCAGTAATAGCGGAAAATCAACCGGTTTTGACCAGATAATCTGACTGACAGATTCACCAATATTGCGGTTTTGGGTCAAAAAGTCTTTCAATTGTTGTTCGGCTGCTGTCAAGTTCTCCTGTGTCCGACGGGTCGGCTCCAGATAGAGCCAGTAATTTCCCCGCAGGGTAAACTTTTTCGCCTCTTTACTCTCGACAAAGCTATATTCCCTTTTGGTAGCATCATACCAATAGGTATAGCGGTGCTCTTCCTGCTCGCGTACCAATTGCACGTTACGGAACAGAAAATCCCCTTTATCCTGTTCTGACTCTGACTTTGTTCCTGCCCAGTCACTGCTATGCAGATCCAGCAACGCTTTACGATAATCATCAGTGGTTATAGGTCCACACGTCAGCGTATTGTGGGGGCCAAATTCAGCGGGGAAAATTCCGTCTTGCTGTTCCTGCTCATTGGGCGCAGGGGTCAGTAAGTCTTCCAAAGGAAGGGTATGGCGGTAAGCCAGATCTGACACACCGTAACTAAGCCCTTCCAGAAAGGTGATACCGGGATCGTGCTCCGCAGTGTCGCTCCACAGTTTTCCGGCCTGTTGCTCAACCACCTGATGAGCCTGTTCCAGCAAGGTATCAAAGTGAATATCGTCTTTCACACTGTGAAACAGTGCCTCTTGATTACTCATCGTTATTTCCTCGACATTGCAGCTTATCGTCTGCTTCCCAGACCAAAATCAGCACCTCATTATCTTTGGCTTCCACTGATGCGGTGATATCACTGCCTTTGGCGGCATCCGACCAACACAGTGTCAGACAAGTAACCCGTTCAACCAGTGGTTGCTGTTGGATGGCTGCCAGTAACTGGTAATAACTAATGCTGTTATTCAGCATGACGGGACGCTGCTCATCAACGCTCCAGGGCATATACGCCTCACTGAGTTGCTGTCGTAGCTGGCGATAGCCAAAATCTTCGTTAACATCCGGCTTAAACTTCACCGCGTAATTGATTTTCACATCAACATATTGGGGATTGCTGATCTTAATCTCTGCCCAGGGAGAACTTTTTTGCTGTAACCACCCGGCCATTTCTTGCAGGCGTGCCGGGTTGAGTACCGGACGAAATGGATCATCACTGTCGTTGTATCGGTTGGCCGGAATGATGGTCAGTTGCTGTACCTTCCGTGCCGGTACTCGGGTGAGTTCATCATCGCCCGGATACTTAACATCAAAGATGCTGACATAACGCTCTTTTAACAGGGTCGCCATATTGCCCCACGTCAAGGCGCGATTTCGGTGAGACAGATGCTGCGCTGTACGTTCAAAAAAGGCGTTATAAGATTCCGGCACGCGTCCACTCCATGACGGCCAAGGCTGGTTGATTGATGCCACCACAATGATCGGTTCAACCGGACGCTGAATGCTGCCGGCCGGCAAAGGCGTTAAGAAATGGTTGTTGTTGATGCTATCGGCATTGACCAATGTTGCTGTTATGGCGTTATAGATCAGGCCGCATAACCAAGGGTTTTTTCCCCATGAACCTTTGTGTGTAGGGATGACCACGACGGCTTTTAGCCAATAGCGTTCTGTTGGCATCTGTGTTGCTTGCTTGACAGCATCCACGGGCAGGACAACCTGCCAAGTGCCATCCTGATACAGATGTTGGGTTTGATCATTGACCCACGCATCCAGTGCAGCCCATTGATTATTTTGGTTCAAGTAATACCAGAAAACTTTTTCAGGTTGCTGTGGGGATTTCAATTTCCAATATAGCGATAGGGTTTGTCCCGGCTCTACGTCAGTGATACCAAGATATAAAGCGGGATTTTCTGCCAATGGCTCAATTTCAGAGCTATAACCAAAAGGAGTTAGGTGATATGTCTCGAATGCGGCCTTATCGACCGGGGTTTCTTGTACCTTAAGAGCTGTCACTACTGGCAGTGGTTGGCTGTCTTTGCCTTGTAGCCTGAGGACTGGCTGGCTGAAAACCAGATTATCCAAATCCTCCGGGGCAGTGATTGCGGGTTCTTTATCTGAAAGCGTTAGTGTGATTCCTTCTTTATCCACCTTCGCTGTCAAAGTTAGCCATTGATTACCGCTGCTGATCTGGGCGACCAGATTTTGGCTACTAACGTCTTTATCAAAGGTAATAGTAATCTTTCTTACCCCTTCCTCCATCGCCAGTTGTGCAGAGGTGATTAACACGCCGCCCAGCACAGGTTTATCCTGATCCGTTTCACTGAATAACCTTATCCCACCAGATGGCAATGATAACTGTGCCTGAGAATCCCACGGTGTCGCGGTAACCCATTGCTGTTTTTCTTTATTCCGTAACCAGTACAGATCACTGATATAACCACGGTTCGCCAACAAACTGGCATCCAGTGCATATTGCAGGACATTGCCTTGTTCATCTTGTCCCGCTTCAAATAAGGTGCCTTTAGTGAGTAGTTGCTCTATCACGGTGGCATTCAGCTCCACCGATAAGGCAACTTGATCAGGTTGTGCCGGACGGTGGGATAATCCCAAAAGCGCCCGATAATAAAGATTGCGATGTGCCGCAGGCAAGGTATTAAATAAGGATATTGGCGTTTCCAATAATCGCAGTACCGCTAATAGAAAAGCCTGATGAGGTAATAATTCCCCATTGAATTCGATTTCCCCCTGGTATAATTCTGCCAGCTTTTCCGGCGTATTATTCGCCATAAAGAAAAAATCATTCCAATATTTATCACTTTGATTAAAGGGAATTAATGTGGTGTACTCTTCAATATATTGGAGTAATTGCAAATTGGTGCGATTATCTAATTTAAAATCGCTCATCGGCACCAAGTTTGACAATTTATTATTTAACTCAGTTAATTTCATAATATCACCTGTGTTTATTTGGCACAGCGATTCCTCTGTGAATAAACATTTATTCACACCTTTTAAATTCTGTTTAATTCAACCAGTGGCTTAATTTACAGTGGCAAAATTCTGTTGGGTAATAAAACTGCCCTTTCCCGATGAAGGGCTTGGATAATTAGGGTCCGGTTGTGGCGTAGGCCCGGTATTATTTATGGCAGGCGATTCAGGCATAAACAGCGCCGTGAATTTCTGCCCCTTGATAATTAAAGCCGCGCCACTGGTACATTGAAGGGCTTGCTGGCTGGTATCCAATGCACTGATGGTAATGGTTCCTTTTCCCGGCGTTGTATGCGTTGCAGTGATATAGGTGGCAGAAACCCTGACCTGTCTTTCATCCCCCAGAATGCAGACTTTCTTTCCGTTCACCTGCGCATGCCCTGTGCCGCTGATCTTGCCTGGGTTGGGAACCATCACCTGCCGATTTCCAAAGCTGGGATCAAACTGTAGCATGTCTCCGTCCACCACAATGGCTTCACTCATACCGCCTCCATCACCCGACCTTCATTCAATGTCAGTGTTCCCTGCATATGCTGATAGATATCGCTTCCCCGCAGGCGATATATGATCTTCACCTGTAAAGTACTCTTGGTATTTGGGGCTTGACGAACTTGGATATCCGTAATATCAGCTCGGGATTCATAGCGTAATACGCTGTCATGGATACGGGATTCAATATCAGCCAGCAATTCATTGCGGATATTATCAAACATGAAATCATTTAACCCGCAGCCATAGTGTTCACGCATCAGGCGTTCTCCCGGCTCAGTGCTGAATAGAATGTGCAAACTCTGGCGCACATCTTCCGCACCTTCGGCCATCTTTACCCCTTTCTCAAGGGAAAAAGCCGGAGGAAAAGCCCAACCACGACCATAGAGTTGTGTCAGTATTTGGTTTTCCATTGTTCACCTTTCACTGGGTAAGATTAATTTTGGCACCCTTGATTTCAACACTGTTTTTGCCCGATATCGCCACGGATTTATCCATCGTGGCATTCATGGTCTGTGCTTTCAGTGTTAATTCTTTTTTCGTTGTCAGAGCAATATCTTTATCTTGCTGGAGGGTTATTTGATTCTCTCCCGCATTGATTTGGATTATTTTCTCTTTGCCATTAATAAATAACTGTTGTTGGTTTTCACCTTTTTTAACCACCAAGACTTTTTCCTGATTATCCTGGCTCGGTTCTAACGGCGCTTTATTTTTCGGATTATGCATGGCACCGAGAATAACCGGATAACGCGGATCATTTTCAAAAAAACCGACAATTACTTCATCACCCGGCTCTGGATAAAAACAGAAACCGCTTTCGTGGCTGGCATAAGGTTTCCCTAACCTTGCCCACAGAAATTCATTCGGCCGATTTAATACTGGCAGAATAACCGGAATGCGGTTTAATGCCGCACTGTCCTGCTGATATTTCGCCACCGTCGCAATATGCAGTTCAGGGGCATCAGGTAACACCGGCAGATATTCCTGTTGCAAGCCAATATTCACGGTGGTTTCCCAACCCATTCGTCGGTTAAAACGATGGCGAACCGCAGTAATACTTGCCGTGCCGTCCAGTTGTGAACCAAATCCTGTCAGCTGAATATTGTCTCCCAACTGATAACGTCCATCGCCTTTCAGTAGGAACTCGCCCGTAACGCCGGAAATACGCTGATTGAGCAATAATCCCTGTGCCAGATAGCCACTTTCCTGTGTTGTCAGCGGGCTGCTGTAGCGAATATCCCAACTCTCTTTGTTCAGAGATGCCAATCTATCAGGAGAGAGCGCCGCTTTACCCACAGCAATACTGCCGTGACGCCCTCCCGACAACACTTGTTGTTTACTGATATCCCAGCCACTGACTTCCAGCGACGCCGGGTTAAGATGGTTGTCAAACTGCCAGCAGGCATCCTTGACGACGATATCTTTTTTCTCATCTCCGCGACTTTTCAGGGTATAGACGTGATTTGATTTCAGTGCCTCAGGTTGAACAAGCTGAACGCCTTCTATCGTCGGTAACAGCCACACGCCGGTTGCTGATAGCCGGCATAACAGAAAATGCCAGTCTGAACAGCGGAATTGCACCATCTGTTCATGTTTTTGGTCTAACGCCGCGATCCGTTCAAAATGCGCCTTGATACCCGCCTGATTCAACAGGGTGTTTAAGATCGATTTTTCGCTGCTGGCCTTAAACAGTTGTGAATGCTGGGTATCCACCATCAGTTGCAACCGATGCTTGACGACCAGAGTGAGCAATAATTGCTTATTTTTGATCTTCAATGTTTTACGGGTAATCAGACCGTTAAACAGCACCCATTTTCTGCCGCCGTCCGTCAATTCCAGACGCAGAGTTTTCCCTACCTGACAGTGAGCCAGTTCTGCCTGAACATCCTTTTGACTGAAAGAAGAGAGTGGCCTGTCCGGTACGCTCAGTTTCAGAGTTGCAGAAGGGATACTGTTAACCCGGTAACCGGTATCCACATCGACGGCGGCCAAAAGTGACAGTGCCCTGCCATCTGCAATAATTTTCAGTTGGTGGCTCATGATGCGTCTTCTCTGGTGGCCTGCAAGATTTCACCCGGGACAAATCCGTTAAGGTTATCCAGACCGTTTTGCCAAGCCAGTGTCAAATAATCCACCCCACCTGATAACGTCGATGCGGTACTGGCCGCCATCAAAGCCAGAGATACCCCATCCTGTACCCGTAATGCGATTTTCGCCGGCGATTTCAGGTTTTTTTCTGTTTCCTGCAATACCAGACTTTCATCCGCTACCAATGTCAGTATCACCCGCGCCCGCAAGGGAGTAGCATCACGATCAAACAAGGTGTAATTCACCGACAAGCCTTTAGCTCTGCCGGAAAAATAGCCGCGATTGTCCCAACGCATTTTGCCCCATTTAATTTGCAGGAATCGCGTTTCATTACTGGTGGCATCCACGCTGCAAAGCTGCTTAAGCTGCGTAAGTTGCGCTTCAACCGGGGTTTTGTTACCCGGCATGGTGGCATCAAAAATCAGCTCAAGTGATAACCCTGCGGGTTTAGCCTGCACATAAAGGCTGCTTTGTTTCTCGCTATTAATGGCTTGGGATTGCTGATAATCCGTCTGGTAATCCAGATGCAGGGAATCCGGGTTATACATGGCCTGCACAGTGCCTGCCCGTATTTTTCCTTCCCTGTCTTTATAACCATTAATGGTCAGTTTCGCTAAACCACGTTCAATCAGACTCATGGACGCCACCCTTCCTCATCGCGTAATGCGGCCAACACTTCGCGTTTAATTTTTTCAACCCAAGTTGCTTCATCCAGACTCTCCTGAACCAAAGAATGGCCTTGCCTTTCGGATTCAGTCGGTTGCGCTGATGAAACCACTTTTGCCTGAATGATTAATTCTCTGATTTCGACTGTCATACTTTGACTCCTAACCAGCACATATCCTGATAACGCAGTTCAAGAGTATTCACCAATATGGCGTTGCTGTTCGCATCAAAGTCGCTGGTTTGCCAACGTACCGGCAGCGCATTGCTGAGTGTCCAACTGGACAAGGGCAGTGAATTTTCGTTTAACAGCATCACCACCACATCGGCATAGGCGATTTTTTCACCACGTAATACGCGATCAAACATCCAAGTCAAAGGGGAAACCGTCATCACGCCACGTTCCAGCGTTAATGTGCCGTGTTGGATCTTCTCGGCCAGATAGTCATTGCGGGCATTTTCACCGCCTTGGCTATGCTGGGTCACTTGCAGTTCCCGACTGAGACCGGAAATGCGCTGAAAGCGGATATCCAGTGGATCGGGAATGCCATTAAAAATAAAACTCGCCATAAAACGGTGGGATACCACGGGTGTGTAATAATCATTCATTCTGCTCTTTCCTTCTTAAGACAAAAGCGCTCCCGTTTGGGTATCAAACACCAAACTGATCTCAATAAATTCAGCGGGATACAACACGGCCAAGGAGACTTTCATAATCATTTTGCCGGCACGGACATCCTCTTCCGTCATCGTCTCGTTTACCCCTAACTGCACGGTAAATGCCTCATCTTCCCGTGAACCATACAACCCCCCCTGCAACCACAATTGGCGTAACCAGTTGTAGCTTTGCCCCTTGCATTTCATCCAGGTCAGCTCGTTATTAGGCTCAAAGACATACATACGAGCCAGTTGCGCCAAATGAACAGTCACATAGGAAACCAGACGACGCGTTTGCAGGTAGCGCCACGGCGTGTTATCCGAGTTTTCCAGCGTGCGGCAGCCCCATACCCGTATGCCTTTAGCGGGGAAACTGCGGATCACATTGAGCGAGGTGCCATTGGTGTTAAACAGTACAGCTCCCTGAAGATAAGGTTTAACCGGCCGAATAACCTGAGACAACGCAATATTGGCAGGTGCTTTCCACACTCCTACTTCGCTATCCGTGCGCTGGATAACTGCCGCAATGGCGGCGGTGGGAGAAAGTACGATACCTTTTTGATTGAATTTATCCTGATAAGTGGTTTCCAGACGCGGCCAATAGGCGGCTCCCCATTGGCGATATTCTGACGATAAACTTTCCAGACATTGTTGTGCCTGTTTAACCTCATCCGGCGCATCCAGCAGCACAAAGAGATTGGCGCGGATCTGGCTCAGTTGCAGTAGTGTCATCCAACCTTGAGACCATAGATTCACTAAGGTTGATCCATCATCAATAGCGCTGTCATTGAGCCGGGCGATATCCGGTGCCAAAACCAGAGTAATCTGCGTTTCCCCGCCGATGGCTTCTCTTACCGCGTCAGAGCCTAATGCGGCCATCAGTATTTCGGCTTCCGCTTGGGTGATATTAGCCGAGGGCATATTGCCTTGCAGCGGCAAAACAAAAGCCTGTTGCCCGCCATTATCGAAATAGAGCCTGACCGCCAGCGCCATCAGATGATCATCACCAAATAACCGGGTATATTCCGCCAGATTGTTGATACGAACCGCAGTTTTTGCTTGCCGTAGATCATGGGCGGTATAGCCAATAAATACCGGCACCGCGCTGGGAATTTCTTGCTGACCCGTGGTGGTAATACTTTCTGTTAAGGTTACGCCCGGTTGAATTCTTTCCATCATCATCTCCTCTAAAGTGGTGAGATAGGCACTGCCAATACTGTCAATATTGTCAATACAGTGCCTGGTGTTTAATCACGGAGATTACTGAGCAACATCCTGCGTAAATTGCAGAACGATAAATTCAGCCGGTCGTACTGCGGCCAGACCTACTTTCATGATCATTTTGCCTTGTTTGATATCAGCATCAGACATGGTGACATTCTGACCAATCTGCACAAAGTAAGCCTCTTCAGGGCTATTGCCCATCAGGGCATTTTTCTGCCACAGGGTATAAAGATATTGATCAACGGCGGCCTTGGCGCGCATCCAGGTCGGTTGATTATTGGTTTCAAACAAAACAGCGCGCAGCGCCTGACGGATATCGCGCTCAACGGAATTGAATAAACGACGGACAGGAATGTAACGCCAGTCGGTATTATTGGCCTCCACACTCGTGCGGGCTCCCCAAACCATCAAGCCACGGCCGGTAAATGAACGGATGACATTGATGCCCTTGTTATTCATATCTCCCTGCCGTTCATCGTCAACTTTATCAAGCAGACTTTTGACTCCAGTCAGTGCAACATTTGCAGGGGCTTTCCAGACACCTCGGCTGCTATCTGTCCGGCAGTAAATTCCCGCGATGGCCGCGCTCGGTGAAAGGATGAGAGCACTTTGTTGTTCCTCTTGCAGTTTTTCATCAATCCTTTTTGCAATCGATGCATTAGTCTTCCGCAGGTCGGCCAAATTCTTCTGCTTATCCTTACCTGAGTCATCATCATAACCACTGATGCGAATATCCTTATCTTCAGGCAAGAGGGAAAATTTCAGGTCAGTTTGCAGCTGGGGATAATAGGCAGCAGCCTTAGCATTGTTCCCCACCCCTGATACGGATTCGCCATCATTGCTATCTGCAATCAGGAAATAACCCACTTTTTTATCATCCAACAGCGGGAGCAAGGCACTGTAGACTTCAGTTTTATAATCCAGATCAGTTTCCGGACAAACCAGTAGCGTGATATCCCCTTTTTGTTCAATCAATTCAGGGATAACCGCCAGAACTGACTCGTCTTTAACATCATTTAATGGGTAGATGTAGCAAGCTCCGCCTCCATTTTGGAAATAAAGCTGCAAGGCTTGCACGGCTGGCGATAAATTGACTTTCTCAATATCGTGAATCCAGGTTTTTTTATTTTCAGCTTCAGAGAGAGTTCTGGCTTTAGGAGTCTCTTTATTGTCAGTCTCTTCTTTTGTTTCAGGATTAGCTGGAGGTTCAATGCTCGATCTGATCACAATCTCTGTCGTAGGTGCCAGAGAGAAAGCAGAAGTAAACTCAAGCCAGTTGCTGATACGGGCACAGATTTGGGCTGGATTTTCCTTTTTCGGGGTAAATTTTCCGATAAAAACAGGTACAGCCGTTGCGCTGTTGCTGACCGACAATGCAAGGGAAGCATCTTCTTCAATATAAACGCCGGGTGCTTTTAGAGTAGCAGGCATGATAATTCCTCAATCGATATGATTAACGCTGTTCTACATCTTGCGTAAACTGGAGAATGATAAATTCCGCAGGTCGAACAGCCGCCAGACCGACTTTCACAATCATTTGCCCTTGATTAATCTGGTCTGGGGTCATCGTGATGCCTTTGCCAATTTGCACGAAGTAGGCTTCTTCTTCTTTACTGCCCGCCAATCCCCCTTGCTGCCACAGGCTATGAAGATAATTACTGATTGCTGCCCTGACGCGTTCCCAAGTCGGCTGGCTATTAGGTTCAAACATAGCAAAACTCATGGCTCGCTTGACATCCCGCTCAACGGTATTAAACAAGCGGCGCACAGGGACATAGCGCCAATTGTCACTATCTTCCAGCGTTCTTGCACCCCAAACTGTAGTGCCGGTATTGCTGAAATTTCGGATCATATTGATGGCACGACCAGAGTTATATACCCCCTGCAACTCATCCGTGACCAGAAATTCAGGCTCCAAGCCCCCTTTCAACGCGACATTGGCCGGTGCTTTCCACACTCCACGGGATAAATCAACTGCAGCATAAACCCCTGCCATCGCTGCACTCGGTGGAATGGCCGCTTCAGCCCAATCCGCTTTCAACCACGGGTAATAGACCGCAGCAAACTGGGTGGCGGTATACTTTCCTTTCGCCTCTTCTGCCCCGTTAATCGTCAACTCTGTTTCAGATCCATCAAAAATGGCAAATAACCCTTTTCCTGCCTGACATAAAATATCAACTGACGTTTTAATCTCTTCACCCGCAGCCACCAGTAAGGTCACATCATCCAAAGTTGGAATAATTTTTTCTAAGCTCTTAGTTTGGATGAGATAGCAATAGCCACCGCCATTGGCAAAATACGCCCGCAGAGAAACCGCTAATTTATCTTTATTATCAAATTCACCCGTCAAATTAAGATAATCCATCCAGGAATTAATCCGGATTGCAGTATCTTCGTTGATATGTTTGTTTTGTTCATTCACTGCAAAAACAGGAACTGCGGTAGCACTATTTGATACGGATAAAGCCAGGCTATTTAATTCTTCAATATAAACGCCAGGATAACTGGTAACAGTTGTCATAAAACTTCCTTACACGAAATGATGAAATATCAATGCTTCAAACAGCCTGCATGGTTACGCGATCTGCTGTCAGGGTAATTTCCTGCACGGCAATATCATTGCTGGTGGCATCAAATGAAGGTGAAGTCAGTGAGGTTGGGAAGGCATTGGAGACATTCCAGGTCATCAATAATTCAGTGCCTGCGTCATTGGTTAAGCTAATGGTAATATCTTTTTTCTCGACTTGGTTCAGTTGGATAGAATTAATCCAATCAAACAGTTCGGTTTTGCCGGGAAAAACGCCCTTACGCAGGGTGATATTAGTAGGTTGGCGTTGACCCGGCATTTTGAACCAATGACCTGTGCCATCGCGGTATTCAATCGTTTCATAACTAATATCCAGCCCTGAAACACTGCTAAATGGAACTTGCTCATCGCCTACAGAAACAATGAAGCGATAAACAGGAATAGGATATTCAACCGCAATTTGAGATGTACTTGTAGACATAAGGGCCTCTTTTTGAATAACAATGGTTATGATTAGTTACAATTCAGGTATGATGAAAGACAATATATTGAAGAAAGCTACCGCCACAAAATGACAAAGGATCATTTTGAATTTTCTGTTGTCACATAATTCTTACATCGGTAATATCGTGCCGAAAAATCCATAATGAGTACATTGCCAATAATGCATTTTGCTTTTTATGCATTTTGCTTTTTGTGCAATTTCATTTACATCAGAATGAATATAGATATATTATTCGTTGCCTTAATCATATTAATCAGGCATTAAATATAATGAGACAGGAAAAAACATTAATAATAATCTCATCTGATAAAATATATTTAATATAATTTCACCCGAAGTTATATAAAATAAATATACAACAGTAATTAATTTTAATCTTATTGCAATTATATGAAAAATTAATTGTTGAAATTATTTTATATTTTCAATGGAAAATATAAAATAAAATTACATTCAATTAAAAATAAATAAATTCACTTATTATTTCGTTAAAATTAATAATATTAAGGAAATAATTATGTCTTATTATAATAATTTCAAAACACTTGATGATTTAATAATATATTTTACTGTCAATATATTTAATAATATTTATGGCAATAGATTAAATCAGATAGAGATTATTATTGGCATTAAAATAATCGATACGAATAACCAACCGCATTGATCAGTGCAACTTATCACACTATATTTGATTATGTAGCCCAACTGGGCTACGATTAACTATTAACCAAACGGAGGTTTCAACATGGCTGCAAATGCTATTGTTCGTGCTCGTATAGATGAGACACTAAAAAATGAAGCTACTGATGTGCTGGCTAGTATGGGATTAACCGTGTCCGATCTAATACGTATAACTCTGACCAAAGTGGCAAGAGAAAAAGCCTTACCATTCGATATGCACATTCCAAACGAACTTACAGCTGAAACCATTGCCAACAGTGAAAAAGGCGTGGATGTTCATAAAGCGAAAAACGCTGATGATCTCTTTGATAAACTGGGTATCTTATAGACCATGAAACAAAGGGGAATTGAATACTCGGGCCAGTTTCAGAAGGATGTGAAACTGGCTCAGAAACGCCATAAAGATATGGGTAAGTTGAAAGAGCTAATGAGACTCTTAATTAACGATGAACTACCTCTACCAACTGTATACAAGGATCACCCGCTACAAGGCAACTACAAGGGGTATCGGGATGCTCATATAGAACCGGATTGGCTTCTTATCTACAAAATTACTGATGATCTGCTTCGCTTCGAACGAACTGGAACCCACTCTGACCTTTTCTAATTAGAGTGGAACTACGGCAAAGGGGAATAAGCAGAATCGCAGGTTCATACCAAAGTAGAGTTATTTAATTAAGGCCCGGTTCATCAATAAACCGAGCCTGTTCTCATCATCATTCGGCGCAATCAATATACCTGCCATAAAAATCGCGCCGTTTTTTCACTGAAAGTCAGCTCAATCCACCAGCTCCAACACACCTTCAATAATCTGTGATTTCAGTTCGATAATATTGTGGTGGTCACAAGGCAGTGGTATGACAGACAGATGCCGGCAAGCCTGCCCTATCTGGTTATCATCAGCGTGCAGTGCTGCCGGTATTTTTCCCTGCTCGTTTAATTGAGCGTGAAACTCCGGCAACTGAGTCGCTTTAAATAGAGTGACCGGGCTATGTTGTAGAGGTTGCGAGAGCTCATGCTGACAAATCGCATCGTCCGCAGGGCCGGCCTCCAGCGCTCGTACCGCGGCATCCCCTTCCAGCCCCAGCTCCTGTAATAGCATCTGCCGCCAGCTTGGATGTAAAGCCCCCAGACTGACTCGATAGAAGCTGTCCAACAGGTAGAGATGGATATCACGTATCCCTCTGGCTTCCAGTTGTGCCGCAATCTCCAGCGCAATTAATCCCCCCATTGACCATCCCAAAATGCGTACCGGGCCTTGTGTCAATGGCTGATACTGTTCCATCTGCTCCAGATAGAAACTGGCTATGTCAGGCAGTGAAGTGATTAACGGCCGGTGGTACAGGTTGTAATTATCCACGCCCAGACACGTCAGTTTGCCATCCAGCGTTCTGGCGATGTCCAGATAAACTTCACATCCCGCCATAGCCGGATGGATCATCCATAACGTTTCTTTAGCTGAACCGTTATTCAATGGCTGGATCAGTTGATATTCAAGGCTTGCAAGAATGCCACGGATGCTGCGCCGCTTGAACAGTTCCATCACAGTGACCGCCTGCCCCAGCAAGGCCGACATCTGCTGGCAAACAGGAATAGCCAAAATGGAAGTCCCGCCACATTCAAAAAAGTCATCGTTTACACCAACGTGATCCAGCTCCAGCTTCTGCTGCCATAACTGACAGAGTTGCTGCTCCTGTTCGGTCTCGGGCGGTTGATACTGATGCTGTCTTGGCGCGACGTAATTTAACGCCGACAATTGTTTACGGTCTATCTTGCCACTAGCATTCAACGGCAGTTTTGGCAGATGCGTCAACACAGCAGGCACCATATACGGCGGCAATACTTGTGCAAGACGCTGACGCACATCGGCTTCATCCAACGGTTCGTCACTGACATAATAGGCAGCCAGGCTATCAGATAAGCCACTGACTTTAACCAACGCACACTGGCGAATGCCCGGTATTGCCATCAGCGTATTTTCAATTTCCCCCAGTTCTACCCGATGACCATTGATTTTGACCTGACTGTCTATCCGTCCCAGAAATTCAATGTTGCCATCCGGTAGCCAGCGCCCTAAATCTCCCGTCCGGTACAGACGTTCACCACTGATCGGATGATGCAGAAAACGTTCTTCTGTGCGTACCGGGTCTCGATAGTAGCCAATGGCCACACCGACCCCACCGATATACATCTCACCAATGGCCTGAGCGGGTACGGGTTCCAGATCTTTATCCAAGATAAGGAAGTATTGATTAACCAGTGCCTTGCCATAAGGGATGCTCTGGCTATAGCCGGCACCTTGTGGTACTTCGAAGAGAATTGACCACACCGAAGCTTCCGTGACGCCACCACCGCTAAAGACGCGGCAACCGGGGAGCCAGTCACGGCAGCGCGATATATGATTAACCGGTATCCAGTCGCCGGATAACAGAACGCGATCCATCGCCACAGTAGGCCGCTCTGCCAGATTTTCTACTTCCTGCAATAGCAATTCGAACAACGCCGGTGCCGCATTCCAGATCGTGACGCCGTGTTCACGGATTAATCTGAGTAAGGTCTCTGGCTGGTATCGCTGCTCTTCGCTTGGGATCACCAACCTTCCCCCCACGCCCAGAATACCGAACATGTCATAAACCGATAAATCAAAGCACAGGGCATTAAGAGCCAGTAAGGTATCTCCCCGCACAACGTTCAATTTACGGTTGATGTCTATCAATGTGTTGCAAGCCGTGTCATGACGAACAGCCACGCCTTTCGGTGTTCCTGTAGAGCCAGAGGTGAAAATCACATAGGCCAGACTGTCACAGGGGATCGGCACGGGTAATGACATCGGTTGAGGCTCAGTCAGGTGAATGGCACAGCCGTACGGATCAAGTTGAATGATTTCACAGGTTTCGGTTGTCCACGCTTTGCTACTGATCACCAACTGCGTTTCAGTCTGATCAATGATCTGCTGACAGCGTTGCTGCGGCCATGAAATATCAACGGGTACGTAGGCTCGTCCCGCCAGTAAGACGGCCAGAACAGCAATGATCTGCGCCCTGCCTTTGCTTACCTGAATGACGATCAGTTCAGATTGATTACGCGGATGTTGATGGATCTGCGCGGCCAATGTCTGCGCAGCCTGAAGCATTTCGGCATAGCTGCACTGGCCGATAGTATCAATCAGAGCGATGTCATTCGGCTGCTGCCGAGTCCAATCGAGGAGCCCCTGATACAATGGATGACTGTAAAGAGCAGCATTCTGCGTTTCCATCGGCGGCTGCAACAGAGCCATTCTCTCTTCCGGTGAATACAGGCTGATGTCTTGTACCCACTGTTCTGGATGAGCCACCATCTGCATCAATATATTCCGGAGGTGGCTAACCATTTCATCGATGGTTTCCGGCGCAAACAGCGCTTTGGCGTAATTAATGTTGCCGGACAGCACATCATTCCCCTCTTCAAACCCGAAGCTGAGATCAAACTTGGCAACATCATATAACTCCGCCAGATTTTGCATGATGAAAGGGGCATCAACATCCGTCGCTTTCTGTTCCAGCGAAAAAGAGATCTGAAACAACGGATGGCGTGATAAGTCACGGTTTAATTTCAGGAATTCGACCAGTTTTTCGAAAGGCATCTCTTGATGCTGCTGGCAACTGATCGTGTTGGCAAAGACCTGACGGATTTGTTCAGCCACGCTCCATTCTGGTGATATTTGGTTACACAGTACCAACATATTGACGAACATGCCAATCAGTGGCTCCAACTGCGGGTGTGAACGGTTGGCTATCGGGTTCCCGATGACAATATCGTGCTTGCCGCAATACCTGACCAACAGGAGGTCCATGCCAGTCAATAAGACCGCATGCAAGGTCACATCCAATTGGCTCGCCAGTTGCCGCAGTTGCTGGCTTAACTGAGGCGTAAGGGAGAAGAAAGTCGTACTGCCACGATGGTCAAAAATATCAGGGCGCGGATAGTCGCAGGGAAGTTCCAACTGAGGGCAATCCTGCAACTGTTTCAGCCAGAATGGTTTTAGCTGTTCCAGTTTATCGCTGGACAACATCTGTTGGTGCCAGGCGGCATAATCCATATATTGGATGGATAACGGCGGTAGTGCAGGTGGACGTTTATCCAATTCAGCACCATAAAATTCGGCCAACTCCTTTAAAAACACATTCAACGACCAGCCGTCAAAACTGATGTGATGAATGTTGAGCAGGCAGAAATGAGACACATGTCCATCTGATTCTATCCGTTGTAACAGCGTCGCCCGGATGGGATATTCGTGGCGTAAATCAAAGACACGGAAAATCTCCCGCTGTAAGAAATCATGCCACTCATTCGCCTGCACTTCCGCATGGGCAACAGCCAGCGCCTCATCATGGGCTTGCAGGAAAGATTCTCCGTGCTCATCTTGCTCAAAGGTACAACGTAATATCTGATGACGGTGTACCACGGCTTGCAAACTATGAACAAAACTGTCCATCTGAATATCGGTCTGCAAACGGAATAACAGGGGAATGTGGTAAACATTGTTTTCCTGCATTAGCGTTTCGATAAACCAGAGTCGCATTTGTGAAAAAGACAGAACACCACGTTGCAACCCGGCCTGCGGGATCACTTCAAGGTGTGTGCAATTATCAGACAGAAAGGCACTCAGGGATCTGACAGTAGGATGCCGATTCAATGCCGCCAGTGGGATTTCGCACTGCAATGACTGGCTTAAGCGATTACTCAACTGGATAGCCATAATCGAATTACCACCCAGCCGGAAAAAATTATCATCTATGCCGATACGCTCACATTGCAGCAACTCCGCCCAGATATCACAACACTCCTGTTGCAACGGCGTCTCTGCGGCGGTGTATTCCTGCTGTGCATCGGTAAACGTAGGCGCAGGAAACAGCCGGCGATCCAGCTTGCCATTGATGGTCATCGGAATGCGGGGCAATGGAATCAATGCACTGGGTTGCATATAGTTAGGCAATACCTGTGCCAATGTCTGCCGGATCTCGGACGAAAGCTCATTATCGGTTGATGTACTGCTGCTCAATGTGTTGCCGTTCAACGTGTAGTAACAGACGATTTTCGGGGTTTCCTTACCATGAATGATCGCCACAGCTTGATCAACACCGGGAATATTAGCGAGTACGCTCTCGATTTCCCCAAGCTCGATCCGATACCCTCGAATCTTCACCTGACTGTCATTACGGCCGAGATATTCCAATGATCCATCATCCAGCCAGCGCACAATGTCGCCCGTGTGATATAAGCGTGAGTGATCTGAATGCTGCTGGAATGGGTTAACGACGAATTTTTCGCGGCTCAATTCCGGTTGATTCAGATAACCACGTGCCAGTCCCGCACCGGATAGGAACAATTCACCGGGCGCACCCACCGGCAACGGTTGCAGACTGCTATCCAGCACATAAGCCCCACACTGTGCTAACGGCCTGCCGATATTACACGCACCATTATAGTGATAAGGGTTGACGGTGCAGCAGACACTCGTTTCAGTTGGGCCATAGCAGTTAAATACATTACGCCCCTGTGCAGCATAATGATCCAATACGTCCTGAGAGGAGGCTTCACCGCCCACCGCCAGCCATTGCAGACTATCCGGCAGCGTCGGTTTGAGTTTGAGCAGCACAGGCGGCAACATCGCATAACCAATCTGCCACTTCTGCAACAACGTTTGCAATTCCTGCAAGTCATAACGCTGCGCGTCAGAGGCCACCACCAGCGAATGTCCACCCACAAATGCCGGGAAAATTTCCATCAGATGGGCATCAAACACGATGGAAGCAAATTGCAGGAAGCGCATGCCTGACTGCGTCATTTCCATTCGGGTAAACAGACTGCGCGCCATAACAGCAGAACCCCGGTGTTCCACCAGCGTACCTTTCGGCTTGCCTGTCGTGCCTGATGTGTAAATCACATAAGCCAATTGCCTTAGATCCACCTGCGGCAACCGCGATTGTATCTCGTCTGTGGCCTCTGAATCGGCCAATTCGCTCAGGTATAGCTGTTGTAGATCGGGGCGTTCAAACAGCGGTGCCAAATCTGGCTCAGTCAGTATCAGCTTGATTTGGCTGTCTTGTAAAATGTAACCCAATCTCTCTGCGGGAACATTGGTATCCATTGGCACATAGGCAGCTCCGGCTTTGAGGATCGTCAGCAAAGCTACGATCATGTCGATACCGCGTTCGCAACACAGACCAATCAGTTCACCGGCAGCTAATTCACGCTGGAAAAGACGACGATAGGTAGCCCGCAGCCGAACGGCCTGACGTGATGAGAGATCATCCAGTTCTTGATAGCTTAATGTCCGGTAATCATCCATTAACGCCGGATTTTGCGGTGTTAATCGCGCCTGCTTTTCCAGTAAACCATGCAGCGTCATCGGCTCCCAGGTTTCTGAAGCCGCAAAAGCCCACTCTTCCAACAGTTGCCGACGTTTGTCATCACTCAGCGCCAATAACCGCTGATGAGGATAATGAAGATGGGAAGGAAGACGAGCCAGCAATACCCCCAACATCTGCAAAATGGCGTTGGCACGTTCAGCATCAAGGCAATTCTGGTTATAGGACAGAGATAGCGTCAAACCTTGTTCTACATCACCCTCAGCAATCAGGTTCAAGGGGTAGTCGGTCGTATTGTCACTGGTAGCCCGCAGATTGGCTCGCAGGGTATCTAATTCTGTCATTGGATAATTTTCATAGACAAAAATAGTTTGGAACAGCTTTTCACCCGCGGATTGTAATTCGACCAGTGGCTGATAGCTGTAAGTATCCAAATCAATCATGCGTTGATGAAGCGTGCGAAGCTGTTGCAGACAGGTCGATTGCTGTTCCCAGTCCATCACCAGTGGCAAGGTATTGATGAATAACCCGACACTGCTCTCTATACCTGATACGGGGTGGTTACGGCCAGACAAGGTAATACCCACGATGGTCTGTGATTGTTGGCTAAACAGATGCAATAACTTGTGCCAGGCGAACTGAAGCATTGTATTGAGTGTCAAGCCATGATTGCGGGCGGTTTCCTGTAATGACAAAGTTACTGCATAAGGTAATACCTGACGCACTACCGCCTGAGTATCAGGCGTTTCATTACCGGAGGTATTCCGTGCACCACGAGCCAGCAACAGGGAAATATCCGTACTCTCCCAATGCTGAGTCCCCAATTCCTGCCAGTGATGACGGCACTCTGCAACCTGACTGGCGTAATAACGCTGGGTCGCCAGATAAGCTGTATCAATGCAGGTATCGGGCATTTGTCCCGCCTGTAGCTGCTGATAAGTGCGATGGACATATTCCAGCAGTATCTGGCTGCTCCAGCCATCAATAATAATGTGATGACTGGTGTGGATCAGGCTGTATCGGTCGGCGGCCAATTTAACGAAGCAAACCCGCATCAGCTCTGGTTTATTCAGTTCGAAAGATTCGTGGTATTGTTGCTGACAAAGCGCAGCCAGTGCCTGCTCCTGTGTCGGACTGGCACTGAAATCATGGTATTGCCATAATAATTCAGCCTGCCTGAACACAATTTGCTGTGGCTGTTCCTGCCAGTCAAAGCCTGTACGCAACACCGGATATCGTTGCTGGGCGTATTCCCAAGCGCGGTAGTAATCATTCAGATCGATCGGTTGTTCATAATCCAGGACAAACTGAAAATGGTAGGTCGAGTTATCGGGATAACTCAGATAATGATGGATAAATCCTTGTTGCAGACTGTTGGCGGGATAAGCAACCACGGGTGCCAATCCTGCCGGTAATCGAGCCAGTAATGCAGCATCAATCCCATCGTCCACTGTCTGCTGAATCTTACTGGCTGATGGTGCCATCGTGTCGATAAGCGATATCAAGGCTGTTTGGAAACCGTGATCTAACTGAGCAAGCTGCGACTGGCTGAGTAAGCCATCCCAACGATAATGCAGCTCTTGGCCGATAAGCCAGATATTGAGGGTAAGCAAACCAGAATCAACATTGCGCGAACTGATGGTTTGTCCGGCCGATTCTGCACTGATCTGCCAATCATTTTCAGGTGCCTGTAACTGCCCCAGATAATTGAATATCACCCCAGGATATGGCAAAGACAATGCCGACGCCTCAGCCCCCAAATGACATAGTGCCCCGTATGAAATGCCTGAATCGGGTACGCCGCCAAGGATGGCATGAACTTGCTGCAATGAAATCGCCTCTTCACCCTCAACAGAAAAATGCAGAGGATAAAGAGCCGTAAACCAACCCACAGTACGGCCAACATCCAACTGTACCGATGGCAGATGGCGGCCATGACCTTCCAGAAGCAACGTATGGTTTGCTATTCCACTAAGATGACCCAATGCGTGCAGGAGCGCAGTCAGCAAGACTTCATTAGGCGCAAAACTTGCCGCACCTGTGGTCACATCCAGCAGTCGGATACTGGCGGCAGGGTCTAAAGATTGTTGCAGGAATTGACGAGTATGGCTGGCCTCCAATAATGGCCGGTAATCAGATTGTGAAACACATTGCTGCTGCCAGAATTCACACTGAGATTCAAAGCCGGAAAGCTGTTCAGTCAAGGCAGTCTGCCATTGCCGATAGCTGGCTGTTTTGGTGCCGAGATTTTTACCATGATAAAGCTGTTTTAAATCATCAAGCAGGATGCGCCATGACACGGCATCCACAATCAGATGATGCAAGGCACAGTAAATGCGGGCTGAACCATCTGGATATCCATCAATATAGGCAAAACGCCACAGTGGGCCAGCCGTAATATCGAAATCACTTTGCCAGCTATCCAGACAGTCATGGAATGCGTCATCGGTCAACGGGTCATAATGGCAAATTTCCAGCGCCGTTGGTGCTATCTGGTTGATATCCAGATAAAGCTGGCGTTCAGCAGGAATAAATCTGGCTCGCAGCATATCGTGCCGTTCCACCAGTGCCTGAATCGCTGTTTCCAGTTTCTGCGGTTGTAAAGGCGGCACCCGAATCAAAAAAGCCTGATTCCAGTGATGAGGTTCAGCAAACACCTGCTCGAAAAACCAATGCTGAATAGGATGAAGAGGAAAATCACCCTGTAGTATTCCCTGTTCGGAATGCATCATCTGGGAATCAGGAGTGGCGGCCAGTTGTACCGCCAGTTCAGCAATCGTGCGGCATTGATATAATAGTTTGGTGCTGCATGGCAACTGCTGGCGGCGCATTTCTGAAACCAACCGGATAGCGGAAATGGAATCGCCCCCCAGATGGAAAAAGTCGTCATCAATCCCTATTTCGTCCAAACCCAGAATCCCGTGCCAGATGTTTTGCAGCCGGTGTTCTAACTCCGTTTCTGCGGCACGATAAACATAGCGGCTCTGTTTAAAATCTGGCTCTGGTAACGCTGCTGCATCCAACTTGCCACTAATCGTCATCGGCAGCGATGCCAGTTGCACGAATGCAGATGGCATCATGTAATCCGGCAGGGAAAGCTGCAAAGTACGGCGTAGGTTATCTTCGTTTAAGGTCATCTCTGACACATAGTAGAGCACAATGTGCGAGCGATCCTGACCGCGTACCTGCGCTGTGCATTGACTCAGCCCGGATACCGCAATAAATACCTGCTCAATTTCAGCCAGCTCAATGCGATAGCCATGAATTTTTACCTGAAAATCCTTGCGTTCCAGATATTCCAGTTCCCCATTCGGCAACCAACGCGCCTGATCTCCCGTGCGATAGAGCCGCTGATCATCGGTGTGTTGAGCAAACGGGTTGGCAATGAACGCCTTGGCTGTTAATTCCGGCTGCCCCAAATATCCTCTGGCCAGCACGGCGCCAGAGAGGTAAAGCTCACCGCTCATGCCCATCGGGACTAACTGCAACTGCTCATCCAAGACATAAGCCTGAATGCCGGGAAACGGACAGCCAATATTTTGGGCACCATCCCACTGATAATGGTGCATAGTGACACATACGCTGGCTTCCGTGGGGCCATAGGCGTTGAATATCCGCCGTCCCTGCATGGCGTAGTGATCCAGAATGGCTTGAGGTGTTGCTTCGCCTCCCACCAGAATATTTTGTAACCGGGCAGGCAACGCCGGTTTTGTTTTCAACAGAGTGGGAGGGAAAGTGGCGACTTCAACCTGATAATTTTCGATTAATTTTATCAGCAGGTCAGGATCATGACGCTCTTCTTCTGAAGCAATCACCAATGTGTGACCAAAACACAGTGCCATAAAGGTTTCGAACACATGAGCATCAAATGCCAGCGAAGCAAATTGCAACCAGCGTTGTGGCCGTTCAATACCCTCAATCACTCTGGCATATAGACCATCCAGCATGAGCAATACCCCGCGATGTTCCAGCAAGGTTCCTTTCGGACGGCCTGTCGTGCCAGAAGTATAGATGGAGTAGGCCAATGAATTCGGCTCTGAGGCTGCTTGCAGAGCCCTGTCTGGCTGATCACGATAATCATCCCTGTCGTTTCCGAATGTCAACAAAGCCAGATTTTGCCCGTAATCGCGCAATATGGGCTGATGTGTCATATCTGTAATGGCCAGCCGGGATTGACTATCGGTCAGGATATAGGCCAGCCGTTGCGTTGGGACTTGCGGGTCAAGAGGCAGATAAGCCGCTCCCGCTTTCATCACCGCCAACATGGCAATCACCATATCAACCCCACGATTCATAAAAATCGGCAATAGGGTGTCCGGGGGCAGTGATTGTCCTGTCGCTTGCAGATAGCGTTCCCGTATTAAATGAGCCAGTTGGTTACTACGTTGTTCCAATTCCGCATAACTGAGTTGCTGCTGATTATCAATCAACGCGATTTGTTGTGGATGCAGGCAAGCCTGCTGTTGGAATTTTTCATGAATCGTTGTTTCGGGAACATCACCCTGTTCTCCCTGATGACCGCATTTCAGTAAGGCCATACGCTGATCCGGTGTCAGCAACGGAAATTGTCGGATCGGTTTTTCTGGATTTGTCAGGGCATTAACCAGGAGTTGCTGGAACTGTTCGGCCAAGGCAGTAATTTGTTCAGGGTGGAAACGGCGGCGTGGATAGCGGATACGGAAAGACCATTGATCACCTTGCTGCTGATATTCCAGCGCCCATTCTGAATCCGCTAAGTCGTTGTCGAAACGATGATTGTAATGGACTTCACAATTCTCCAATTCCAGACAGAAATCCTTGAAATGGGCTTGATTCACGACGACATTTAACTTACGGATAGGTGTTAAAGGCAACACCTTAAAAAGTGGCCAATATGAGAAACGCAGGCCGGAGGGTGTCTTCAATGATGAGGTGTAATGTAACGTCTGCTGGTAAAGCGCAGCAAAGCTGACCGTATCATCTAGCTGTAAGGGAAAAACAGCGGTGTTGATTTGGGCACCCAATGAAAGCGATTCTCCTCCTGTCACGGCAACCGGATAACTGACGTGAACCTTTCCATCAGGCATATATTGGGCAATCAATGCCGCCCACAGCGTTTTGAACACCAGAAATGGCGTACAGTGCCGCAGAGAACGCTTAAGCTGCTGCCAATCACTTAATGGCAGATTGAAACGAACCTCTCCCACTAATTCTTGTTCATCTTTCGCCGGCTCTGATAAATAAGGCAACGGGTTAGTTGCTGCCACTTCCGTCAAACATGTTTTCCAGAACTGTTCAGGCTGATGTTCTTCCAGTGTTTTTATCTGTTGACGATATTGTGCAAATTTTTCGTCAATTTGATCCAGTGTTAGAGGAGTGTGGCGCAGGGGGCGCTGATTATAGAGATCCGATATGGCGTGATAAAACTCTTCGGTACTCCCGCCATCGACCACAATATGGTGCAGTACAATGACTAATTGAAATTGTCGCTCTGTCTGTTGAAATAACCCAAATCGAATCAGTGTCCCTTGCCTTAAATCAAAGGGCTGTAAGGCAAACTGACGCAGTTTTTCTTCACTGTCAAAAATTTGTAGGGTATTAAGACTATTCGAACTCGGTTTCCAATATAATTCACCATTTTCTTCATCAAGCTGATATTGAAATAATGGATATTGATTCATCAATCCCTGTATAGCCGATCTCAATTTACTTTCATCCAAATCGCCTTGGATAGTTTGATCCATAACCATATTGTATTTAACTGAATCAGGTTCAAGAATCCATTCATTCCAAAATAGGCGTGTAAATGGCGAGGCCAGAATGTTATCCATATCGATACTCCCTTCGGATTTATTATTAAATAAAAATTTGCTTACCTGACCGGATATCAGGTAATGACTTTTTGAATCAGTCCTGGCGATAAATTGGAAAAGAAATGCCTCAGCTACCCTCATACCTAAATTGGCTGATAGATAGATATCGTGAGTTATCGTCGTTATCGGAGTTTTTAATTAGGCAGGCATCCTGCTTTCGAGACATATTCAGCCCACTATTTGATTAAATATGGTCTCTTACTGCCTCTTTTTTATTAGTCTTCGTCCTTGATATAGCGGTGCATAGAATTGAAGGTTGCCCTAGTTACTCAATTATTTTTTTGAAAATAATTGATTATATAAATAGTAACAAATAGAAAATTAACTTATAGTTATTAATAAATAGCATTTCGAACGGTAATAATTTTATTATTCTGCATAGCGGAGTTAATTCAGAAGTAAATAAATAAAATTCAAATATTAATAGATGCTTTTATTAAGTTGAAATTTAACTAGCAAACAACTTATTCGCAAAAATATACTTTCATATCAAAATTAAATAAATATCATTTTAAATAACACAACAGTCATAAAATATTTAGCAATATAAACAAAATAACCATTTTTATGTATTATAGACATCATGATAATATTAACTAATTATAAAAATAACATTTGTTACTATATATATAGGTGATTTTTAGAATGAGAATTACAACATGGAACAACAAACAATAGAATTGTTGATATCGCACCATCAAATTCATCTCTGCTCAAGAGAATTTGACGAACAGTGATATCAATGAGAGAGGGGGAAATAAGATACTTAGGGAGGGAATAAAATAGCCTATTTGGATAATGTGCTTTACATCTGCCAGTTATTTACTTTTTTACCGGCATCAGGAATTTAAACATCATTTTAACAAACAGAAGTAAAATTCGCCCAATAGCATATATTCTTTAACCATCAGGCGAAAACAGAGAATATTAAATATTAATCCAATTTATTATCGTGCTATATAGCACAGTTAAATAAATCAACAAACCATATTTAAATACCTATTAGTATCAATAAAAGCAGAATAAAATAATCACTCTTCGAATGAACGTCAGCTATCTTTTCTTTTGGTAAAACCATACCAATATAATGGCCAACCGCTTTCTTTTCCTAGGTTATTAATAAAAGATGCAATAATGACCAGTGCCAGGCTCCCCGTTAATACAGGCGTTAAAAGAAAATCAAAACCCACGGCCTCTTGCCCTGCGAGAAGTACCACTAACGGATTAGCCCCCGCAGGCGGATGAACTACCCGAAATAACTGCATCAGCATAATCGCAATGCCTACTGCCAGAGACATCACAATCATGGAATTGCCCAATGTATATAGTGCGACAAGCCCCACCGCCGTAGTGAGTAAATGCCCACCAATGACATTCCGTGGTTGAGCAAGCGGAGAAGTGGGTGCCGCAAACAAAATGGCACATGTCGCTCCAAAAGGCGCCATTAACCAAGGATATTCCGTCGCTTGGCTTAAATAACTGAGCAACAAGATCCCCAAAAAACCGCCTGATAATCCTTTCATTAATTGAACAAGATCCGGCTTAGACGGTAATCCACCTCCTCCCTTCAATTTACTCATGTTTTAGTCTCCATATGATTCGTTTGCGATATGACTCAGTCAATGTGATACTCTAAGTGTACAGTTCTGTACACATGCAGCAAATGGTACAGATCTGTACACTTAAAGGCAACGTTCGATTTGTCAGGAATATGGACGATCATTAGAACTAATTAGAATAAACAAGAAAAAATATTATGAGCAAAGAAGAACATATCTTAGATATCGCTGAATCCCTGTTTAATGAATTCGGCTATAACGCGGTGGGAGTCGATTTGATCCGAGATAAGGCGAATGTGTCAAAAACATCCATGTACCGCTATTTCGGTTCCAAAAACAAACTGATAGAGAGTATGTTAATCAGACGACATAAGAGGTTTGAAGAGGAACTCAATACGGCGGTATTCGCCACCAAGGGAACGGAAAATAAGCTGAATGCTATCCTTGACTGGCACTTCTCATGGTTCAGATCAGCCGATTTTCAAGGATGCTTATTTATGCACGCTTTAGCCGAGTTTAAAGGCCACGATGAGCTTATTGTCAAACAGGCTCAACGGCATAAGATGTGGTTAAAATCACTCTTATTTTCCATTTTCTCTGCCAATCAGACGGATGCAGAAATCAAAACAGAAGCCCTGATGACATTTATAGAAGGGATGATCGTTAGAGCAGAGTTTGGCGAAATGACAGGCCACGAGGAGATCTATCGCCTATCTGCCAAGATGCTAGCTTAAATGTGTTTTCTGAGAGGGTACCCTTATCTTTCAAGTCACTGCGTTGTTAGCGGCGTTAACTTGCCTCTGAACGGCAGATTAAAATCCATTGGGTATAGTAGATTGTTCAGTCCCTTAACCAAAAAATCTGGTTAAGGGACTGACTATTATAAGAATAAAAAATGTACTAATATTCTGGTGTTGGGCGAATAGAAATCATCTATTCAAAATAATGAAAATAATTTGTCTGTTTAAAGGGAGGTCAGACTTCCCTTATCAGGACCCAGACAAAAAACTTAATTATAACTTATATTTTAACGGTTAAATTAATACACCAGACACACGCTAAAATCAACATATAAAAACATAAATGTTGATTTTAGTGATGAATATTCGTGTCATTATTTGATGCCTCATGAACAAAACAACAAATAAAATACAATATCTAATTGATATTTAATTAAATTTTTCATATTGGCACAGAAACCATTCTGTGCAACAAAAGACAAGGTAAAGCACCCGCCATAATGGATAGATAACATGAATATGTGTAGGGTTACTGTACAAAAAATCGAAATAGCAGCAGTATCACAATAACGGAGTGAATGACAAATAGTGACACATAGCAAAAGTGTCAACCCATCACTGAAGACGATGCAAAACAAAATAAGACAGGGTTTTATCAAAAAATGGCATGGAGAAGTTCCCCATGCCATTCATTAATTTGCTGTTTTACCAACCCACCGATTAAATAAATAACGTGAGCCGTAAGCAGGGAAAATATTAAATAATGCAAAGAATATTTTAATTAAAATCTGAACAAGCATCATGACAACAATTTGATTTACAGGCAGTTTTCCATAGAATGCGATGAAACAGAAAACAAAACTGTCAAGAATTGATGCGATAAAGGTACTAAAAAATACTCTTAACGCTAAAAATCGGGAGTTTGTCATATCCTTCAGCTTACATAAGATATAGGAGTTGACAAGCTCTGAAACTAAAAATGACAGTGAAGAAGCAAAGATCGCCGATAAAATATGATTCATCAGGGCATTGTACTGATCATTTAAATCCCAGCTTGCGATGGCAGGTAGACTTGTCGAGATACTCAGCAAGGATACAATGATCAGATTAGAAGCCAATGACATATATATCGCTTTTCTTGCTAGCCTGAATCCATAGAATTCACTCAGTAAATCAATGACTAAAAATGAAAAAGGATAAATGAAAGTACCTGGGGTAACAATGATATCAAGATAATCAATGTAAACGGGTTTAGCTGCCGCTATATTACTGAAAGTGTAGAAAATTGTCAGTAGTAACGCGAGAAATGAATAAACAACCCAAGATTTTTCATTACGTTCTTCAATTTCATAGACTGAGGGGACATTTGGAAAGCTAGAATATATCTTTCTATAAAGTGATTTTATTTCGTGATTGTCTAGATCGTCTGCTATTTCACTTTTCTCAAGCTCCTTTACGTTTATTTTTAAAACTTTTCCTGTTGATAAAATTAATACATTCGCTGTACTATCTTGGCTGTTAAATCCCAGTAATTTATATTTTTTTCCCATATCCGAACCGCTCTTCCATTATATCTCCAATCACCATCAAATTTGTCGTAACTTCACTATTAAACTCTTTAATATGAAACAGTTGCTGTCTTTGATCGAAACATAACTTTGGATTATTGTTCTGGTAATTACCTCTTTTGATTATTAATAAATCACCAGCATTATATTTACCCGGAAAATCATTCTCAAGTAGAATAGCAATGATATTCGGGCCAGAACCAAAATAATAAGTGAGTTTTCTTTCAACAATAAGCGAACCGATTTTACTGTCAAAAAACCCAGGGATAATACATGCAGATTGCATAAATAGCGGAACGGCACAGGGGTTCATGTTTCCTTCATAAGAAACAATGGCATCAATGCGTTCTTTTTCTGCAATATCGATCGTTTCTATCTCTCTATACGACACCCCAAAAAAGTTGGATACTTTCTGTATCGTTGAAGAATGAACGTTTTGAACTCTCCCATCCAGAATATTATAAATAGTCGTGCGGTTAAGCCCGGTTCGATCACAGATCGATACCCTGCTCTCCCCTCTGGAATCAAGTAAGTATTGCAAATTTTTTCTCAGGTGTTCCATTTTTTGTTTTTTATACATATCAACGCCTAGAAAAATATATAACCAATTAATTTACATGACTTTTTAGGATAAACACTTTTTGTTGGGTCTGGAAAGAGTGAAAAATACCCTTGTCGTAAAACATAAAAAGTGATAGCAATTTATTTTTGAACAGAATTATATAATAATACTATAAAACTATCGTATATAGAAAATATTGCATCAATAGGTTATATTTTAATAGACACCCTAAGAAACAGATAATAAAAAACCGTAAAATAGTCAAAAAATAGAGGAGATATCGATTATGTTGATATTTTTTAGTTTAAATACACCATTTTTCAAAAAAAATTAGTATTCATACATCAGAAGTTAATAAGTACATAAATACAACTGTTATTATTTTTAATATAAAATTTAACATATATAAATTATATGAGATAAAAATGAGTTTTTCCTATAAAAATAATGAACCCTATCTCAAGGGATTGATCGCCATGATGGAGCATCTAAGCGATCCTTGGGGCATTAAGGATTTAGCGTCCCGACATATCTATATGAATAAAGCCGCTTATCTTTACACCAACACACCAGAAGATTTTGACATAGAGGGTAAGCTTGACTGTGAATTTCCAACACATTGGTCTGAGGATCAATTTTCACAAGACCTAAAAGAACATGACAGGAGAACTGAAGAATCTAAAGACAAAGTTTCTATCATCGAGACACATTATTGGTATGGAAAAAACAGTTTAGCTCCTTTCATCAGTGAGAAATTCCCGGTGTATAACGATAAGAAAGAGTGCATCGGGATAGTTTGGAATGCCAAACCAATGAGTACTCTCTCCCCTCTAAAATATATTAATCGCCAAAAACCAAGCGTTCTCACTACAGAAGCTACAACAGATCTATTTACCAAAAGTGAACTGGATACCATCTTTTTTATGTTGCAAAGACGTTCAAATAAGGAAATCGCCCAGATATACAATGTTAGCCATAAGACGATAGAAAACAGAATATACACCATCTATCAGAAGGCTAATGTCCACTCCATCCAGCAATTTGAAGAATTTTGTAGGCACTTTCAATTAGATAGCTATATTCCTGAACGCCTCATTGAAAAAGGCGTCCTCTTTATCTAAAACAAATCGAGGAACGATGATAGTGCTCAAAATTGAACACTGTCCATTAAGCCGAGTGCCACAAAATCAGCGCTTATCCCTGCTGTGTGTGGCCGTCGTTCATATGGGCATGTTAACGGCATTGGATCAGTTTATGCTTGGTGCTGTACTCGGCAACTCGATGACTCTGATCGATGCATTTATTGCCGTTTTTATCGGCAGTCTGATCTTTGGCGTTGTCACTTTCGGACTAGGATTTGCGGGTATGCGCGAAGGGCTGTCTGGCAGTTTGCTGGCTCGCTGGTGTGGCTTTGGCCGAATGGGTTCGGTGTTAATCGGCCTTATCGTTGCTGTCAGCTTACTGGGCTGGTTTGGTATTCAAAATGCTATTTTTGCCAAGTCTCTTAATTTTGCCTCTGGTAATAAATTGGGATTTGGCTGGGCGGCAGCAATATCCGGCACGTTATTAACAACGCTGGTCGCTTTTGGCTTTAAGGCATTGCGCTTTACCGCCAGAATTACAGTTCCCTTGTTTATTCTACTGGTCGCTTATATCTCAACTATCGTGCTATCAGGCAAAGCAGGCCAGCCTCTGCATGAAGTAATAAACCTGCCCCATTCTGGAGAAACGCTATCCATTAGTGCCGGTATCACAATTGTTGTAGGTGGTGCGATTGTTGCCAGTTTGATGACCCCCGATCTGACTCGCTATACCAAATCAGGCAAGCATGTTTTTGGCATGACACTACTGACCATCATCGCAGGAGAGTTTGTAATTAATGGGCTGGCGATTCTAATTGCAAAAACACTGAATACGGCGGATGTCGTCACTATTATGTCGCAAGCCGCGGGTGGAGCAGGTTTATTAGTTGTCGTTTTTTCGACATTAAGGGTCAATGACTTAAATCTGTACTCTTCTTCATTGGGAATTATCAACGCCGTAGAAGGCATCGCAGGCAAAAAACTGCGTTACCCGCCAACAACTGTCGTGATCGGCGTGTTAGGCACTTTGCTTTCCATTTTAGGTATTCTAGACCGATTTGTAGATTTTCTGACTATACTTGGCGTCGTATTCCCGCCAATTCTTGGAATTATGCTAGTTGATTACTATATCCTGCGTACCCATCGCAAAGTGCTGGACGAAAGTCGGCAGAAAGGAAACCTTCCTAATGAAACACCCACCATCGGCTGGGCGGCTATTATCGCCAGTATTATCGGCTGCATTGTTGGGTTAGCGACGGAATGGGGTATACCAACAATTAACTCATTATTGATGGCGAGTGTGACTTATTGGCTATTTAAGATAGCCTTTAGCCGCCGCTCTCTGCCATAACCACTTATGCTATTGCTCCCCATCAGGGGAGCAATTTGCCAGCTTAACGGCGGGTATGTTTTTCCGCATACGCTGCACCATTAACCCACTGATGGTCTTTTTCCCATGTAAATAGCCATTTACGGCTAGGACCAGCCATCACATTCAGGTAATAACTGTCATATCCGGCAACAGTCGCCACGGGGTGATACCCTTTCGGCACCATGACAACATCTTTGTTATAAACCGCCATCGTTTCATCCAGCGAACGGTCATCCGTATAGACACGCTGTAAACAAAAACCTTGCGATGGATTTAACCGATGGTAATAAGTCTCTTCCAAATAGGTTTCCTGTGGTTCGTTATCAGTGTCATGCTTGTGGCTGGGATAAGAACTGGTACAACCTTCGTCTGTATACACTTCAACAACCAGCAGGCTATCCGCTGATTTGTCATCTGGGAGGATGTTATGGACATAGCGACGGTTATTTCCGTTTCCTCGCTGTTCAGCGTTAATATCCTTCGGCGCAATCAAGCGAGTGGGATAGTTCCCCTTGCCTTTCGCCTGACAGACAGCCAGTTCAAGATCAGTCTGCGCGATAATTTCTATGGATTCATTCGGCGCAACGTAAACCGCATAAGGTTTTTTACGTTCAAATGGATTCATACGCTCACCAATCTGTTCAAATCGCTGCAAAGGAGTGATTACAGTGGCTTTTCCCGCGACCAACACTAAACAGGTTTCTTTTTCCGAGGCGGGCAATGTGATGGACTCTCCTGCGTTCAGTTCATAAACAGCAAAGTAGACATATCCCCAGTTTGCTGTTTCTGGCGTGATATGCTGTGTACGTTTGTCCTGATCAGGCGCATGGTATTTTGACAGTAGCTTAGACATGTGACCTACCTCTATGCCTATGTTTATGCTTAGAATTAATGCGATTAAAATGTCAGCGTTTAAATCAATCCGGCGTCTTTCGCAAACCGGTGCAAGTTATTATATCCGAGCGTAGCGTAAGTCAGTGGATGGGCAATCGTGGGGTCCTGCTCTGCTTCTACAACTAACCAACCGTCATAGTGGCTAGCCTTCAATACATTGAAAATAGCAGGATAATCAACACAACCATCACCTGGCACAGTAAAGACGCCACTCAACACCGCGTCAAGAAAGCTGGTTTTACGGTTTTTGACATCTTTCAACACATCTGGGCGAATATCTTTGCAATGAACGTGATTGATACGTGCACACCAACGTTTTGCCACAGCCAGCGGATCGTCTCCCGCAAAGGTCAAATGCCCGGTATCCAGCAACAAGCCGACTTCTTCACCTGTATACTCCATCAAGTAATCGACATCCTCCGCACTTTCAATCACGGTTCCCATATGATGATGATAAGCAATCTGAACGCCTTGAGACTGAGTATAACGAGCGAATTCCGTCAGTTTTTCGCCATATTCCTGCCAGCGTTCGACTGGAAACCATGGCCTCAGGTGCACCGCTTTTCCCTGATCACCATGTATACAGTCAGTCACTTCGGCAAATACCATCACAGTAGCACCCAATTCGCGTAGCAGGGTCAAATGCGGCTGAACGGCAGCAATTTCTTCTTCTACACTGCGCGTCAGCAAGTTACCGGAGTACCAGCCAGACACCAGTTCCAAATTATGGGAAGCCAGTATTGGCTCCAAGATCTGAGACTGACGGGGAAATTTATTACCCAGTTCAAAACCAGCAAATCCCGCCTGACGTCCTTCGGTCAGACAAGTTTCCAGTGGGGTTTCTGCGCCCAGAGAAGGCAAATCATCATTAGTCCAGGTCAGAGGATTAATGCCAAGTTGAACAGCCATGATGGATCTCCTGTAAGATGAAAAATCGGTAAGGTTTTATTTTTTATCTACTTGTTTTTACTTAATTCGCTTTTATCCACGTTGACGCCAGTAACTAATCAGATTGTGGTAATTCGTTTTTATCTGAAGAATGAGG